>NZ_JBQKJP010000042.1:0-24234 GCF_052117205.1 Candidatus Agathobaculum pullicola
CGCCAAGCAGCTCGCTATCCATAATCGCCACTCCAACAACTTTCCCATGAGGCCTCTAGGTTGGTTTTCTCCCTTAGAGTTCTCTGTCCAATATGTTTGACAAACCTACATTCCACAAACTTTAAGTTTCCACTTATTGCATTCGCAAACACGCTTCATTAAAAATTTTCTGAATTTTATCTATCTTCTTTCTCCATTACATCGTTTTCCGATCAAACGCATCCAGCGATCTCCTCGCACTGCTGTCGAACCATGCGGCTTTTTGTTGCTTTTTTCACTTAGATATGCTAATATTTAGGTTAGCTTAGCGAATTATCAGAAAGGCGGTGCGAATATGGCCAGTGCGGAACAGCTCAACGCCTTTCTGGTCGATGTGTTCGGCCGTATCAACAAAATTGAGGAGCGCGCTATGGCGGGTGGCCTGGGCAGCGCCATCTCGATTACAGAAATCCATATCATCGAAAAAATCGGCGCAATGGAGCCGGTGCGCATGAGCGAGGTCGCCCGGTCCATCGGTGTCACGCTCGCCACGCTGACCGTTGCATGCGATAAGCTGGAGGCCAAGGATTTGGTCAGCCGCGCACGCAGCAGCACAGATCGGCGCGTGGTCAATATCACGCTCACGCCAAAGGGTCGCGCGGCCTATGAATATCACAAGGCGTTTCACGAGCGGATGATCACGTCTGTGATGGAAACACTATCGCCCGAACAGGCGGCCATACTCGCGCAAAGTCTGGAAAAATTGCAGGATTTCTTCCGGCAGGAGGAGTCCGCCGCAGGAGGGGAATACCACGGATAATCTGATTTTCTGTCTCAACGCAACTGTCCCTATCTTTGCAATCATTTTGCTGGGCCGCATGCTGCGCGGCCGGCATTTTTTTTCGCAGCAGACGCTGTCCGACCTCGACCGGCTTTCGTTTAAAGTGCTGCTGCCTGTTCTGCTGTTCCGCGATATCGCGGCGGGGCGCATCACCGAGCAGTTCGACCTGAGGTTTTTCCTGTTCTGCGCGGGCATGACCGTGGTCTATTTCTTCGCCATCTGGTTCGGCGCGGCAAAGCTGCTTCCGGACAAAAGCATGGTCGGCGCGTTCACGCAGGGCGCGTTTCGCGGCTCACAGGCGATTTTGGGCGTGGCGTTCGTGCAGAACCTATACGGAGACGCGGGGCTGGTGCCGCTGATGATCGTCGCAAGCGTACCGCTGTACAACATTTTTTCGGTGCTTGTGCTGACCGTCACCGCGCCCGACGCCAAAAACGTCCAACACAAGGGCGTTGTGTCGCGCACGCTGGGCGGCATTATCACCAATCCCATCATTTTGGGTATTCTGGCGGGCCTGCCGTTTTCGCTGCTGCAAGTGGATTTCCCGCCCATGCTGTCCAAAGGGCTGGATATGCTGGCTGCCTGTGCCACGCCTGTTGCGCTTATCAGCATCGGTGCAGGCTTTGAAGGCGCCAAAGCAATCAAAAAACTGGCCCCGACATGCGCCGCAACCTTTATCAAACTGATCCTGCTGCCGGCTATCTTCCTACCCATTGCGGCATGGATGGGGTTGCGCGACCAAGCGATGGTCGCACTGGTCATCCTATGTGGCGCGCCGAGCACAGTGTCCGGCTATGTGATGGCCAAAAATATGGACGGCGACCATGTGCTGGCCGCGTCCATCGTCGTACTCAGCACGGCGCTGAGTGCCGTCACCCTCACCGCCACTTTGTTTATCCTGCGCACAGCCGGTTTGATTTGACATTATCCCTCCATACTGGTATTGTAAAAACAGCAATGCCAGTTTGGAGGGATTTTTGTCCTTTTGCAAACCGCATCCGATGGAGGACACAGCCATGCTCACGTATCATCTTGACCCGCACAGCAAGACCCCGCTGTACGAACAGTTATACCGTGCGGTACGCGCGGATATCATGTCAGGCGCGCTGGCGGGCGGCGACCGACTGCCCAGCAAACGTCGGCTTGCCGCCAATCTGCATGTCAGCCAAATCACGGTCGAAACCGCCTACGGTCAGCTGCTGGCCGAGGGATATCTCTCCTCCGCGCCACGGCGCGGCTACTTTGTGCAGCAGCAGCTTGCTGTACCCGCGCAGACGCAGACACCCCGCACCGCTGTACAGCCATCCCCCATAGAAGAGCCGCACTATCTTTACGACTTCCGCACCAATATTGTGGATAACGGCTGCTTTCCGTTCTCCACATGGGCGCGACTCAGCCGCAGCGTGCTCAGCGAATATTCCGACCGCCTGCTGCGCGCAACCGACCCTCGTGGCGCGGTCGAACTGCGCGAGCAAATCGCGCGCTATTTATATGACTTTCGCGGCATCAACGTCTCGCCTGACAACATTCTGGTCGGCGCAGGCTCGGAATACCTGATGCAGCTGGTCATCCAACTTTTGGGGCGCGACCGCGTGTATGGATTGGAAAACCCGGGCTATCGCAAGCTCTATCAGATTTTTGCCGCGGGCGGCGCGGCGGTGTGCCCTCTGCCGCTGGACAAAAGCGGCCTGCGTGCGGATACGCTGGCAGCGTCCGACGCATCGGTCGTTTATCTGACCCCCTCGCATCATTTCCCGCTCGGTACGGTCATGCCCGCCGCGCGGCGGCTGGAAATTTTACGCTGGGCATCCGACGCACCCGACCGCTATATCATCGAGGATGACTACGACAGCGAATTCCGCTATGCCTCGCGCCCCATTCCTGCGCTGGGCGAACTCGACCGCGCAGGACGGGTCGTATACGTCAACACCTTTGCCAAAAGCCTCGCGCCCGGCCTGCGCATTGGCTATCTGGTGCTGCCGGACGCGCTGATGGCGCGCTATCGTGAGCGATTCTCGCTTTACTCCTCGACCGTCCCCAGCTTCGAGCAGCACACACTGGCGGCCTTTCTGCGCACGGGTGCATTTGAGCGGCACATCAGTCGCAGCCGCAAGGTATATCAGGCGCGGCGTGACGCGCTGCTGTCCGCGCTTGCGCGTGAACTAGCCGACCTGCCGCATGAGGTGTCCCGCTCGGAAGCGGGCCTGCATCTGCTGCTGCACATGCGCAACGGCATGCTGGAACACGAACTGATTGAGCGGGCCGCAGCGGTCGGTGTGCGGGTATACGGCCTGTCCGCTTATTACACTCCGCCGGTTGAGCCGCCCAAGGCAACGCTGGTGCTCGGTTACGCCGGTATGACCGAACCGCACATTGACGAAGCCGCAGCACTGCTGCGGCAGGTGTGGAATGTGCAATCCCATCCGTAAAGCTGAGGGGCTTATCTTCTGCTCTTGACAGGTATCCAGCTTTTTCGCCTGCTTGAACCATATTTCACGCAGAGATATTTTCTGCCCCTTTGAGAGCACTTCAAAGCTGCGCTCAAGCTGTCTTTTTCTGTGCTCAGGACGCTGTTTCGGCAGGCACATCCGCCCGTCCGAGCAGGCGGCGATAGGTCAGGTCAATCGAAAAGGCGCCGAGCGGCGCGGTGATCAGGATGGCGAGCACCGCCACGGTCAGCACGATCTGGCCGCAGCCCAGCCCCATGGTCAGCGGCACCGAACCGATTGCCGCCTGCACGGTCGCCTTCGGTGTGTATGCAATCATACAGAACAGGCGCTCTTTCGCGGACAGTGGTGTGCGCAGCAGGCAGACAAACACGCCCACCATGCGGAACACCAGCGCTCCCAATACAACCAGCACCGCCGCCGCGCCTGCTGCCGCCGCATAGCCGATATCTACCGTCGCACCGACCAGCACGAACAGCAGCACCTCGGCCGCGACCCACAGGCGATTATATTTACCCGACAGCCGCACGGCAAGTTCGGGACGCCGGCGGTTGATTGCAATGCCGCAGCTCATCACCGCGAGCAGACCGGAAAAGGGTACAATACCCTTAACCGCGTTCTCCAGCGCGACGAATAGAAAGGACACACTGAGCAGCACCACCACTTTGACTGAGTCGCGCACATGAATACGACGATACGCCGCACCGAACGCCACGCCGACGGCCAGTCCGACCGCGATACCGGTCACAATCGACACCGGAATCTGCACAAATGTCGCAGGAGAAAACGTGCCGCCCTGCGCAAGACCGGTAAACGCCGTGAACATAACGATGACGAACACATCGTCCACCGACGCACCCGCCAGAATCATCTGCGGGATGCTGCGGCGCGTACCTAAGCCCAGCTCCATCAGGCGCAGCATCTTAGGCACGATGACAGCGGGCGACACTGCCGCCACCACCGCGCCCATGATGGCAGCATCCAGCACCGAAATGCCGAGCAGCCGCGGTGCAATCGTGACCATACCTACGATTTCAAAGCAGGCGGGCACAAAGCACAGCAGTACGGCCGGACGGCCCACCTTTTTCAAATCCTCCAGATTCAGCGATAGACCCGCGCGCGTGAGAATAATAATCAGCGCCAGCTGCCGCAGGTCAGCCGATATCCCCAGAATGGAAGCATCCAGCAGGTCGAGCACATATGGCCCGAGCAGAATACCGGTTAGGAGCATGCCCAGCAGACTGGGCAGCCGCAGCCGCGTCACAATCCATCCCAGGCTCATTCCCACCAAAAAAATCAGGGCAAGACTTGTAAGCATCGTATTTTCCTCCTTATTTCTCCTTTTTCAGGCACAAAAAAAGCTGATAACCCTGCAAAAAACTTGCAGAAGTCATCAGCTAATCAGCGGTTTTGGCCTTGGCCACGGGAGAACTTCATTCCCTCGGATGGTATTATACCGCGCGCACCGGTTGCTGTCAAGCCGGATTGTACTCCATCGATACAATTTGTGAACAAACGGAAAATTTCTGTTTTTATACTTGACTTTATCAAGTATCAGCCTTATACTTGACAAAGTCAAGAAAGGAGCACACAACATGGTCAATACTCTGGCATACTATTCCACCGTGTTATCCCGCAGCTTTTCGGCCTATGCCGCGCATGTGCTTGAACAAATCGGGCTAAGTCAGGGGCTGCTGTATCCGCTGCTCTATGTCGGACGGCATCCGGGCTGCACGCAGTCCGAACTGACGGACGCACTCGGTCTGGACTGGGGCTACTGCCAGCGCAGCACACTGCGACTGGTGGAGGACGGATTTTTCCTACGGGAAAAGCAGGGCCGGGCCTATCGCCTGACCCTTAGCGAAAAAGGCATACAGGCGTTTGAAACCAGCCATCAGGTGTTTTTCGACTGGGATAACGATGTGCTGCAATCGCTTAGTGAACAAGAACGCACGCAGCTGCTGACGCTGCTGGCCAAAGTCAAAGAAAAGGAAGCGAAAACCAAGCTATGTACGAGACGATAAACAGCCCGGTAAACTACGGTGGGCTGACGCTCAAAAACCGCATTATTTTCGCCCCCACTTCAATGGGGCTGCCCGAGGACGAATTGATCGCCCGCTATCGTACCATCGCCGCGGGCGGCTGTGCGATGATTATTCTGGGGGATGTGCCGGTGCTGAGGCACGGTTTCGGCCCATCGCTCTACACCAAAAAGGGGTTTGCCCTCTATCAGCGCATTGCCGAAACCGTCCACGCCGAAGGCTCCCTGCTCTGCGCCCAGCTTCATCAGTCGGATTCCAACGTCAAGGCGATGCTCAAATACATCCCAGGTATTGTAACCCGGCGCATCAGCATGGCCGACCTGCGCCCGCTTCTGAATGAACAAGTCGGGCCGTATATCACCAATCTTTCCACTCGTAAGATTCACGAAATCACGGAAGCCTTCGGCGAAGCCGCCGTGCTCGCACGCAAGGCGGGCTTTGACATGGTGCAGATTCACGGCGACCGCATGTGCGGCAGCTTCAGCTCGACCGTATACAACCACCGCACGGACGAATATGGCGGCAGCCCGGAGAACCGCGCACGCTTCGCCGTCGAGGCCGTCAAGGCGGTACGCCTCCGTCTGCCCGACCTACCAATCGACTACAAGCTGGCCGTGCGGCAGGAAAATCCGCACTACGGCAACGCCGGTGTGTTACAGGAAGAACTGCCCGTATTTGTTCCACTGCTCGAGCAGGCCGGCGTGACCAGCTTCCATGTCACACTGGCAAACCACGGCGAGCTGACCGACACCATTCCGCCCGCAAAGCACCCGTATTTTCACGAGGAAGGCTGTTTTCTGCCGTTCTGCGACGCGGTGCGCAAGCTGACCGAGCTGCCCATCTGCGGCGTCGGTGGACTGACACAGCCCGATTTCGTCGAGCAGCAGCTTGCCTCCGGCCGTATCGACTGCGCCTCGATGAGCCGTCAGCTGATTGCAGACCCAGACTGGCCGCGCAAGGTTTGCTCCGGTCACGCAAACGAGATTCAGCGCTGTGTGCGCTGCAACAAAAAGTGCCTCGGCGGCATGATGGCCCACCAAGGCGTACACTGCATCTACGAAAGGAAGAACAACGCATGACTTACGCAATTGTTTACAGCAGCAAGACCGGCAATACCCGCCTGCTGGCCGAAACCCTGCGCGATACCCTGCCCGTCGGTGACTGCCTGTACTTCGGTACGCCGAGCGACGAAGCCCTGCACGCGGAGCGCATCTATGTCGGCTTCTGGACGGACAAGGGCACCTGCGATGCGGATACCGCAGCATTTCTCTCGCGCGTGACGACACAGCAGGTTTTCCTGTTCGGCACGGCGGGCTTCGGCGGCGCACCCGCCTATTTCGACAAAATCCTGTCCGCCGCGCGGCAAAATCTGCCGGATAGCGCAGCCGTATGCGGCAGCTACATGTGTCAGGGCAAAATGCCCATGGCTGTCCGTGCCCGTTATGAACAAATGGAGGATAACCCGCGCCGTCAGGCGATGCTCGACAACTTCGACGCCGCGCTGTCCCACCCGGATAAAGCCGATTTGTCCCATCTGCGGGACGCGGTGCTCGGCTGATACGCCCAGTATGTTACCCCCAAAAGAAAAAAGCCGATGTGCAGGCAATCTGCACATCGGCTTTTCTCCTTTGTCTGGTATTACGCCAGCCATTGCAGGTTTTTGTCCTCCGCAAGACTGCTCAGGCCGTAGACAAACAGGATTTCATCGACCGGATGTGTATTCAGCCAGTCAGAAATCGTCTGTCGCTTGAAATACCGCAGATCAATCAAATCGATTGTCCGGTATTCCTCCGCCAGAAAAGGCGCCAGTGCATGAGCATAGGAATCCTTTATGACCAGCAGCCGTTTATCGTTCTGTACATTCGTCTCGATATGGATGCGTGCGTGGTTTCCGCTGAGGAATACCGGATACTTGTCTGCCTCACTGAGATATTCCCGGAACAGCATCCCTTCCTGTACAACCGGCTCCTGACTGTTGCCGTCATACACACTGGTTATCGTTCGCAGATTGGAATTGGACCACAGCGCAATGTCATCCGGTGGCGTCAGCCACAAGCCACTTTTGGAGTAGGAGGTGCCGTAAAAATCCGGCACCCATTCCACGGAAAACGTTTCACGCATCACGGACGACTCTTTTTTATCCCGCATCAACAGCCGATAGGCACGATAGGCGCCCTCGGTTGTCCAGTGGTGGTCGGTGCGGTAATAGAGTGTTTCCGGCTCTTCGGCGCTGCCAAAATCCCCCAGCACGTCCAGCCAGTGCAAGCTATCGCCCGCTATCCGCCGCGCTTGCTCCAACATATCCGCATCCGGATACGCCAGATGTAAGGCGGGCAGCTTATCCTTCACCACCGCACCCGATGTAGGAACGGCCATCAGATAGACCGGTACGGTCTGTGTCTGCGCAAATGCGGTGATCGCCTGCATGTTATCTTGCAATATCTGTCTGTCATCCGAAAGCGGTGCGGAAAATAACCAGCCGTCCGCTCCGCTGACGATACTGCGCACTGCGCCCCGCCCTTCCGCCTGCTCCAGATAGGCGTTCGCACCAACCCATCCATCCCGTTGCGGGAAATGATCCGACAGATATTTTTCTATCTCCTGAAACACACTGCCGTCCACAATGCCCTCTGCACTGATCGTGGGCGGCTGCGCCAGCACACGTTTTTCATTTTCCGAAAAAGACCGGCGCGGCAGCAGCCAAAATGCCGCTTGCGTGCCAATTAAAACCCCGGCAAACAGCAGCGCCACTGCACGGGGATGCCGAAATTGCATGCGTTTTATCTCCTTTTAGAACCGAAAATACAAAAACGGGTTGTAGCTCTGCGCCACCAGCGCCGCGCAGCTTGCTGCAAGCAGCAGCAGACACCAGACCGGCGCGCTCCAACGGACCCAACAGTCCTCCTCATAGCGCTGCACCAGCCGGGCTGCCAGCGACAGCGAGGCCAGCGTCGCCACACAAAGCAATGGCAGATAGGACAGCACCCATACCGCTGCCTGTGCGCTGATGAGGCCGCCGGACAGGGAAAACATGGCATGTAGATAATCCGCCAGCGTACCGAAATCCTCAATGGCAAACAGCACCCAGCCCAGCACCACCAGTGCCATGGTCAGCACGTGCCGCAGCGCGCGCGGAATACGCGCCAGCCGCGCCTCCCCTATCAAACGCTCCGCGGAAAGCAAGGCGAAGTAATACAGCCCCCACAGCACATAATTCCACGCCGCACCATGCCACAGGCCGGTCAGCGCCCAAACCACCAACAGGTTGACAAATGTCCGCACTGATCCGCGACGACTGCCGCCCAGCGGAATATACACATAATCCCGGAACCAACGGCTGAGCGTGATATGCCAACGCCGCCAAAACTCCTTGATGCTCTGTGCGGCATAGGGATAACGAAAGTTGACCGGAATATCAAACCCGAACATACCGCCAAGTCCGCGCGCCATATCCGAATAACCGGAAAAATCAAAGTAAATCTGCATGGTGAAGGCAACCGCACCCATCCACGCGCCCAGCATGCCGATGCTATTCGGCAGCGCGCGCAGACCGTCCCATAGCTGTCCCATTGGATTGGCCAGCAGCATCTTTTTACCCAAGCCGATCATCAGCAGGCAGAAGCCGTTGGCAATTTTATTCCATGTCTCCTCACGTCCCGCAAGCTGCCCGCTCAGTTCCTCATAGCGCACAATCGGCCCCGCGATCAGCTGTGGAAAAAAGGTCATATAAGTGGCAAAAGACACGATGTTTTTCTCCGCGCACGAGGTTTTTCGATATACGTCGATGACATAGGATACCACCTGAAAAGTGTAAAACGAGATGCCAAGCGGCAGCGGGAGCGGCTTTACAAGCACCTGCCCCAGCCCTATCGCATCCAGCAGAAAGCCCGCATATTTAAACACAAGCAGAAGGCCCAAATCGAGTATCAGTGCTGCTATCAGCCAAAGCCGCCGGAAGCCAGCTTGGGCGCAGGCGGAAATCCGCCGCCCGATCATCCAATTGGCAACCGCCGTCAGCAAAATGATAGGCAGAAACCACGGCTCTCCCCAGCCGTAAAACACCAAATTTGCCGCCAGCAAAAACAGATTGCGCCAACGGCGCGGAAAACAATAATATCCCACCAAAACGGCCGGCAGGAAAATAAACAGAAAAGCCAAACTGGCGAAGCTCAATCCCGCACCGCCTTTACGGATTCAGCAAATCCTGCACGGCCGTTTTGGCCGCGGCGTTATCCGCTGTGACGCAAAACACAACATAGACGCCGTCCTGCTCGAGCACCGCGCTTTCCAGCTTGGGCACCTCCTCCGGCTTATAATCCGAATATCCCTTGATCCAGCTGTCCGTGAAGGTTTGCAGCGCATCGGCAATGTGTGCCGCCGCGTCCGCATCAGTTGCCTCGAATACCGCTATGCTCTCCGCGGTCGCACCGCTGCCGACACATGCCGCACTGTCCTGCACCAAATCCGTGCCGATATCGTAAAACCGACAGGCGCCCGCGCTGTCCATATCGGTCATCTGATCGGTAAAGGTCACGCTCTCCCGAAGCTGCTGCACGGCATCCGTCGGTTTGATCGCCGCCTGCTGCTTACCGCAGCCTGTCACTGTCACGCAAAGAGCGGCAGCGAGCGCTGCCGCACACCATTTCATCTGCTGTTTCATTTTTCTTCCGCCTCCGCAATGCTCTCTTTGACCAGTTCTGCCCATTTTTCCGTATAGTCCTTGGCAGGATGAATGCCATCCGCCGCCGCGTCCGCAGGCAGGCATCCGTTTTCATCCGCGAGCGCAGAAAAAGCGTCGATATATACTGCGCCGTTCTCCTGCGCAATTTGCTTGATCTCCGCGTTGCAGGCCTGAATCGAGGCGTTATTCGTGTTGTTCTCATTTTGCTCGGACACCTCCGCCGACACCGGTGGAATGGCCGAAAGATAAAGAACGGCATCCGGACAATACGAGCGCGCTGTATCAATCACTTTGCCATATTCCTCAATAAAGGCATCGCGGTTGCTCCAACCGAGTTCATTCTCCCCAAAGAAAAAGACGATGTGCGCAAAATCCTTATCCTTCAGCAGCTCGATAACCGGAGTCTCGGTGTCCTTTCCCTGCAGCATCGGCTGGTCAAAAACACTGTTTACATTCAGGCCCACGCGGTAGTAATATGCCGCTTTGGGCATCGCATCGTAGATATAAAAACTGTCAATATATGAATTGCCCACCAGCGTGGTATCCTCATATGCGGTGCGCTGTGTTTGCATCTGTTTCGTCACCTGCATCCGACCGGAACAACCGGTCAGGCAAAGCGCTGCCAAAACGCCAGCCAGCATGGACTGTGCCTTCATGTTCATCCGTTCCCTTCGTTTCTCATTTCTTGTCGAATCTTGTGGCAAAAGATTATATACCACAAACGTAGAACTAAGACAACAAAGGTAACAACATTGTTGTCATACTGATACCGGAATGAAACTTCCGTAGTTTATTTCCCCACTCAGTCCTCCGCACCGTCATTTTCCACGCATGACTCTGCCATTCCTCGGGCATCCCGCTTCGCGGCTCTTCCGCTGCGCGCACACAAAAAGCGGCAGCCGGTTTTCGGCTGCCGCCCTTGATTCGCTTGTCCAGTCCACACTTGTCAGCACTCATTTGAGAACACCAAGCGCCATGTCCCGGAATATCCCCGTTCTGCTTTCCAATTCACGGAATGTTCCTCTTTCTACAATCTCCCCCTTGTCCATCACGATAATTTCATCGCAGTTTTGCAGAGTGGACAGCCGATGCGCGATAGACAAGATTGTTGTTCCACATTCCTCCTTCAGCTTTTCAATCTCCTGCTGAATCCATTTTTCCGATGTATTGTCCAGTGCGGACGTCGCTTCATCCAAAATCAGGATTTTCGGCTTACGCAAGAAAATACGCGCCAAGGCGATTCTCTGCCGTTGTCCTCCCGACAGGTTTCTGCCGCCCTCTGACAGCATGGACTGATAACCGTTCGGCATTTTCTCAATATCTGATGCAATATTCGCTCGTCTTGCGGCCTCTTTTACCTCGGACAGGCCGACCTCCCGCTCCATACCATAGCAAATATTGTGATACACCGTATCCGCAATCAGGAATGGCGTCTGCGGAACGATGGCAACATGCTCCGCGATGTTCCTTCGGGAAAGCCGCGATAACGCGACGCCGCCCAAACAGACCTCTCCATCCGCTTGCTCCAGCTTATCAATGATTTTGATGAGCGTGGATTTCCCGCAGCCGCTCGGTCCGGCGATGCCGATAAATTTCCCCGCCGGAATCGACAGACTGATATCGTGCAAAATGACCCGATCGGTTTTTTCAGGATAGGCAAAGTGTACATGGCGCATTGCAATTTCATTGGAGGGCAAAGCAATATCCTGCGCGTCTGTTTGTTCCTGATAGGAAAAATCCAGCGGAATGTCAACCATCTGAAAATAATCCGCCGCCAGCACCGTGCACTCGGAAAATTCGTCCAGAATCCGGTGCAGCTCGCGAAGCGGTCCGGTTAGCTGGGTAAAGCACAGGTATGCCGTGAGCACGGTGCCGATGGTGATAATCTGCTGCGACGCCAGCAGAACCGAGGTGCCAATCACAATCACGCTGAACACGGCCTCATTGATAAACTTCAGGCAGTCATAAAAGGCCATCGCTTTATGATGCCGCATTTCCTTTTTCCGGAGCTGCTCGGAGCACAACTGGATGCGCGCACGCTCGGTCTGCGCGCTATCCAGCGCGCGGATGGTTTCAATGCCGCCCAGCAGCTCCACCATAGTTCCGTCCAAATCCGCCTTGGTTTCCATCAGTTCGACACGGATGCCTTTTTGCGTGCTGATTTGACGCAGTACGATAAACGTGCCGATGGGAATGACCAAGACGACCAGACAAGCGACCGGCAGGGGAAGCTGCCAAAAAATCGTAATGATAGCGGCCACACCGGTGGTCACAGCGGGCGCAAAATCCATAAACAGCAGCTTTATCAGCTTAACCGTCCCTTCCAGACTTCGGTTCAGCCTGCCATGGATGTTGCCTGTCATATGGTTGCGAAAGTAGGTAAGCGGCGCCAGCAGCAGCGATGTAGCGGCTTTTTGCCGTGCATTTTTTTCCGCCTGTGTCGCCGTATCTTCTACGATCAGGCGGCGAATCACCTTAATGACCTCATTGATAACATTGACCAGCAAAATCGCAATCAGGATCGGAGCAGCCGACCAGAACACAACGTGCTCGCCCGTCAAAACACTATCGGTCAAATAGCCGATAGCGAGGGGGGTAAACTGGCTTAGAACAGCCGATAGACCCAATATCATCAAAATGAAAAAAAATCCCAGCTTCTGCCGAGACGGAAGTAAGTCAAAAATCTTTTTCCACATTTTTTCGGACTTCCTGCTCATAATACGCGATACCTCTCCTATGGTATGGATACTCGTCATCTACATCATAGCGCAATTACAACAGATTGAAAATACTTATTGTGGAAAATTCGCCAGATAAAACCCGGAGCAGGGCTTCCTTTTCTTTTACTCTGCCCATGCCAGACGGACCGTATTATCAAGGCTGCACGGTCTGGACGGGAGCCGGGTTGCGGCAGCCGCGAATCTGTTAGCTTCACGGCTGTTAGCACTCGCCGACGACATGCAGTTTGCTGCGCGGCAGAACCATAAGCGGCAAGCAGAAGAGTAATGAAACGGCATACTGGAAATATACACGAAGGCCGACTGAAAATTTGTCAAGGATGCAAAATCTTTATCCATTATCAAAAATATCAAGCAATTCTACAGGAGGACATCAAGCACGGACATCGCCGGATCGGCTTACTGGCCGGACGGTTTTCTTGGCAGATCTACACCGCTCGTGACAACAGCTGTATCAGCGTGCTGAAAAAACATGGATTGACCGAAGATCTGCGATTTATGCAAGATATCAAGCCGACAGCGGAAGCCGCAGAACAGTATATCGCTTCTATCCTGCATCTAGGAAATCGTCCGACTGCCGTTTTCTACACCAATGATACCATAGTGATTGACGCAATCAAGGTTGTCACTCGAGCAAGACTGAGAGCACCGCTAACGCCGGAACCACGAGTTCCTCGTAGTGCTGTGTGATATGCCAAAGCGTTGAACGCATATTGCAGCAGCGTGTGCAAAGTGGCCAAGCAATTCACATGCTTAAGGTCGGAGAGCAACTCCCCTTGACAAAAGGACTAACTGCACATGTTTTAGGACCAAAACCAGCCGCCATTCAGCGTTATATGAGGCGAATCGAGCAAGTATTCGAAAGCAAAAGCGAGGAGGAGATGACCAGACCCTCGGATGCGTTTGATGCGACATCCAACCACACAAGCTGCTGATACAATCCGAAACGATCGGTCTGTCGCTGCTGACGGCAGCAGATAACTGTCCGCGGGAAAGGAGAGACGTTCCTATTGATTTATTCAAAAATATGACATTCTCAAATTGCTACATCACGGGCAAAAAGATGCAATTTCGGAACAATATATGCAGATAATTCCACTCGAGATCGTCGTAACAGCTTCTGCTGCAGATCGGCGGTAGAACCGTGCCCCCCGAGGTATGTGATCGATGAATCGCCATGCACCAGAGAAGAACGCCGCGACGCTTTCTGTTTTAGACGAACGAAAGGATTCGCCCTATTTTTCACAACCTATAGGTTTTCAGGCGATCACACTTGTTGTTGATTCCGACAAGAAAGCACCTGAATTTATCAAAATCTGACAGAAAATTTCTGTTTTAGAACCGAGAAGCCAGAATGAAGAGGAAACAGTTGCGAGCAACGCTTATAGCAGAATTATTGGCACGGAATTTGGCGGCATGAAGCGGTCCATTGGGCGGCAGCGCAGAAGGCGGCAGCAAGGCAAAGGATTTTCCCTCCAAGCCAGGTCACCATCATCAAGCCGTGGAGTCTGGCAAGCGGCCCTGATACGATTGCACGTCAGGTCTCCGCATACGGCGAAAAGCATCCGGGTGTTCGGGTCACTGTAGAAAACAAGACAGGCGGCATAGGTACAATCGCGATGAACACAGCCTTGCAGGCAGTCCATGACGGCTACTCCATGGTGGTGCAAACAGCCCGCTTTTCTCTTATCCCCGCTTCCAGAATGTCTCCTATACGCTCGATAACATGCCCCCGCTCATCGGCATGCGCATTGCGAGTTTGTCGTACTGCCCAATACAAGGAGCGGCATCTGCACGATTAACCAGCTCAAGGGATACGCTGCATCAGGTAAGAGCATCCAGTACGCCGCCATCGGCGGCCACGGCAATGGCAGCTATACCATGATTTCCGTATTGTCAACGCATTGGTCGACGAGCACATGGACGTTGCAATCGGTTCTCCTCCGGTTTGCCGCGATCATGTTGTCAGCGGCGAGTTCAACTGCCTGAGCATTTTCATCTCCGAGGGCCTCGACGTTGAGGGCATCGGTCATATCTCACCCTTCAGGACGCAGGGCATTGACGTAGAATTTACCGGTATGGATGACTTTGCTGTTCGCGCATTAGTAGAGGACAGCAAAAAGGCTGTTCTGACCAAGTTCATCCAAGATGTTTATGCAAATCCTGTTTTCCAGAAGATTATGAGCGAAATGGATATGGAAGCCTGGGGCGCGACCCATGACGAGATCCCCGCGATGATCGAAGACCAGACCACTGCCATGAAGGCATATATTCCTCTCATCCAGTACGCCACAACCGCGCCTGATGACCTACTCATCCGTTCATTTAGAACCCCCTGTTGAGGTGACCGACTGTGAAAATCAAATACCATTCTGAAATCATCTCCGGTCTGGTCTTTGTGATTGTTGCTGCCATCCTCTGGCTGCTGTCCCACGACAAAAAAGAAATCGTCATCACACGCGAGACATTTTACTCTCAAGGCTTCCGCCTTTCGAATGGCCCTCCTTACACCATTTGCCCTGTATTCTGGATGGATGTCCAACGACAGGCGCGCTTCCACCATCGGCATACACAGCATAAAAACCTCCCGCAGACGGGCACGGCATGTAACGCCGTGTCCCCTGCGAAGGTGATGCTTGAAACCGATTACAACCCTTCTTATGGCATATTCGGTTGATATGCAACAGTAGATACAGTTTTTCTTCCTCTCTGAGTGTGAAATCCCACTTTTTTGAAAATAATCCGTTTTCACAGTCTTTTGTGTTTATTTTTGTGCAATAGGCCATGTTTCTTGGCTTTTACCACATTCATTGACACCAAGCAGCCACTTTTTATCCTACTTCTGTTCCGTTTATCTAACGCGAGAGGCTATAGGAAATCGTTGCGTACCTTTCTATCTGCTACGCCCATTATGCCTCGCACCATCCTCTGCCGAAATTCTTCTAAATTCCATTTCTTATCCCCGATGTATTTGTCGAGTACCTCAGTTTACAGTGTGCACTTCCGATTGATAGGTTGTGTTTATCTCTCTTCCATGAAAGTGCAGTTTTTCATTTCAATTGCTCTGTTATTTATCTGCATTCAAAACGAACATGGTTTTATACATAAAAAGCACTCCCGACCGTATAAACGGTCGGGAGTGCCCCTACTTATCAATACTATCCAATCACAGCATATATCTTGAAAATATTATGCTGCAAGCTGGATATACCGCTGCAGAATCGCAGCCACCTGTGCACGGGTTGCCTCGCCCTGCGGAGCAAGAGTCGTATTGGTGATACCGGTGATCAGGCCGTTTTCCACCGCCCAAATCATCGCCTGCTGTGCATAATTGCTAACGCTGGAAGCATCAGCATAGCCGCTCAGATTTCCCGATACCGTCGGCTGACCCGCATAGCGATACAACATGGTTGCCAACTGCTCACGTGTCAACCGATCTTCCATATTGGAACCATCCGATACACCGCTCTCCAGTGCCCATTGACGTCCTGCGTCATACCAGTTTTCGCCTGTCGAGGTATCCACACCCTCGTAACGGGCCAGAACAGTAACGATCATCGCGCGGTTCATTGCCGTTTCAGGAGAAAACATATTCTGGCTGGTTCCAGAAAACAGCTCACGGCTGCTAACAAACGTAACTGCATCTGAACCCCAGTAGCTGTCCGGCACATCGATAAAGCTCTTGCTGTTGTCCACGATTTTTACCGTATCGCCATCGGACAGCTTTGCAGCAACGCCATTTTCTGTCGTCAAGCTATCCTTTATGATCTCCTCTGTACCGTCCTGCTTGACAAGAATTGCAACCGTACCCGACGTTACATTGGCCACAGGGATTTCAACCATCACACTGTTTTCCGAGTCCATAGACATGGTTACCGTCGGAGCATTTGCCGGTTCGAATGTAGCCGAAACCTCTGGTATCGGTGCTGCAACCGCACTATTGTTCTCCTCCGCCATGCGGATTGCTGTTCCTGACAGGTAGACGGTGCTGGATGTCTCACCGCTCTCATTTACGAATGTTATGGAATTCGATCCGTCGCGGTTATCCATAGTTATCTGGCTGGAACCGTCAGACTTCTCAGCCACTTCTATCTTATTGCCATCCGCATCTGTCGTCGTCGTGGTTACTGTGCCATCTCGACTGGTTTCAACCACTTCGGTCGTACCGTCAGGATATCTTGTTGTCTCGGTCTTAGAACCATCCGGCTGGATTACCGTTGTTGTAGTCGACCCATCCGGGTTTTTGACCGTTTCTGTGGTTATGTCGGGGGAGGAACTGCTGGAGGAACTGTCAGACGAGCCATTATCTACATATGTCCACTTTGCATGCAGCATCAAATCATCCGTTATTGGCGTATTGAAATTGAATGCTGTCATCAAAGAGGAATCCGTATACCAGCCGTCAAAGCGATAGCCTTCCTTCGATGGTGCACTCGGTTCAACTGCCAGTTCGCCTTCAGCGATGATCTGGCTGGGAACCTCACTGCCACCATTGCTGTTGAACGTGATGGTAAACGTCGGAATCGCTTCGTCTGCCCAATGTGCGGCAAAGGATAGGTCACCGCTCACCGTTCCTGCGGGAATGGTCAAATCCACTGTCGGTGTATCCATGCCGGTATAGGTCCATCCAGCAAACACAAACCCATCGCGTGTCGGATTTTGCAGAGTCAGCGTATCCTCAACAGTGTAGGAATCCGGATTCTCCGTGGCGTTGATGCCGCCATCCAGCTGATATGTGATCTGATAACGAATCAGGTCAAACTCTGCGGTAACAGTCACATCATAAGCCGGCATTACGAAGGTTCCATCCTTCTCAACCGGGACGGTTGTTTCTGGATCATCCGTCTTGTAGACGGTAATACCATTTTCCTTGAGCTCATAGCCCGCCTTCGGCTCCGCCGTCACTTGAACCATCTCGTTTTCCGCTGCCGTCTGCGGCTCCACCGTAATGACGCCATTGACGATAGCGGTATCCTTGCGGATGAAGTATACGCCTCCCGCAAGCACGTTTACAGTCACGGTATATTCCTGTGTGCTTCCATCCTCTGCCGTGACAGTATATGTCACAGGATCAGTGAAGTCCTGCTCAGCCCCGCTGGCCGGCGTTACGCTGGCCTTATCGCTGACCGTGATGATCGGTGACAAGCTGCCCACTTCTGTTCCAAACGGAGCTGTCACAGTGATTTCATACGTTTGCTCATCAATTTCAGTCAACGAATTTGCAATTTCAAAGCTGAGAATCTTCTTTTCCGAAGATTTCTGCTGCAGGTTGCCGTACGCTGCAACCAGCTGATCATACGCCTGCAGTATCTCGTCAATATCCGCCAGCGCGGTCTTGCCCTGCGCTGCCTGTGCCACCAAAAGCGCGGTTTGATATGCGCTCCAACTCGTCGCAGAGTATTTATTTGCATCCAGATCGCCGTATGTGTTAATCTGATTCGACAGTTTGGTGCGCGCTGTATCCAGCACTCCGGTCAGCGCCTCATAGCTGCGGTCTAAGATATTCTGAGCCTCTACTACCTCCGCCTGATACTGTGGCGGAATCGTTACCATGTTTTGCGCCGCCGTGTATGCAGTTTCATACGCCATCTTAAGGGATTGCGCATACGCGTCACTCAGAGCGTTGACTTCTTCCACACTCGGCATCTTGCTAAGCAGATTGGTCAATGCGCTGGTGTCAACCGCCACGATACCACGCGGCACAACATAGATTTCATAGATTGTAGGCGTAATGCCGCTCCATGTAAACTTCAGTTCATAAACCTCACCGATTGTGCTGGAGTTATACACCGGCAGATTATTGACCGCTTCCGTCATCTGGCCAACCTGAACAAACTCGCCACTTGTATTGCTGCCCTTAGCATACACCGTCACCGGTTTGCTGGAGCTGACCGCTGTGCCATCCTGCACCACGTTGATCTGCTCCAAATCGGTGGTTTCCGACAGACGGTAAATCAGATAACCATCCTGCACACCCTGCATATTCGGACGGAAACCTGTAGTCAAGCTGCCATCAATTACCTGGCTGGGCGTATAGCCTTTCTGCTCTGCCGGAACGGCGGTAAAGGCCACATTTTGCTCCGGCATATACTCGCCGTCGTTGATGACGATTTCGTTTACATGAACATATCTGCTATCATAGTCCGCTGTGAACAGGATGCGCAGATAGCGAGCCTCCGTCGCCTCAACCGAGCCTTCCGCATACAGCTTATTCGGATAGGTGGAGGATGCCTTATACAGTCCGGAATTGAGTGCCGTGGTGTCAGCATCACCCGTATTTTCTGCTCCGTCACCAATTGTGATGACATCCACCCAGCCGCTATCCTTGCTCATGGACACCTGCACTTTACCGTAACGGATATAGTTGAGCGCATCGTCCTGCACATACAGCTTCAGGTTGGTGATGGTACGGGTCTGACCTAAATCGTAGAGAATCCAGTCATTTGCGGAAGGATAGTCCGAAAAAATAATCTTGGAATCAATTTTGCCATCAAACAGATTGCCTGTTGTTCCCTGCTTTCTGGAGTCATCATCGCTCCAGTTCGCTTGGATGATAAGATTGGTATCCAGATACACCGGACCGGTCACTTCCTGATAGGTGGCCGACAATGCAGTTAACTCGATTGTTACCTCCTGATCGCTGGTGTTGGCAAGTTCGATATAACGAATATTCTTTACGTCATCCAGCGGCAGGGACAAGGTCGTCAGCTGGGATCGGCTTGCGCCGCCTTTTACCGCAATCTTGTCATCGCCGTCATGCTGCACCGTTATCGAATTGACCGGACGGATGCGTCCAAGGTCAATACCAACATAGGCATTTGCCGGCAGCGTAATCGAAGGCGCGTCCACCGTTGCATGGGTGTCATCCATCTCTCCCATCGGAGTGGTGACCGTCGCATCATCACTCTTGTACATGAAGTCCACAGTGATTGCAGTCGGATCAAAGGCCTTGACCGAGATTTCCGAGAAATACAGCCACTTGTTGATCTGCTTGGTATTGGTCAGACGGATATACTGCGCCTGTACGCCTCGCAGATTTTCTTGGATGATATCCTGTCCACTGCCAGCGCCGGTGTAAGTTTTAAAGGTCTTCCAGTCACTATTGTCGGTAGAATATTCCAGCTTGTAATTGGTCCACTTGTCTTGGCTCCCACTTTTACCGATCACAAACCGCACTTCACCGACTTCAATGACCTTGCCCAAATCGACGCCAATGTAATCGCCGACCAAGCTGATGTCATTATTAGGAGCATTTCTCGGGTCATAATAGGCAAAGGTGCTGTCGCTTCCGTCAAACAGGTTGTTCTCGTTCGAACCACCCTGCAAGATCCAGTCAGGTGTCCGGATCAGCGACATCGTAAACGCATTGGGATTGTACTCTTCCACGACAAACTCGAAGATTTTTACCCATCCCGATGTCTGTGTTTTATTCCGCAGCCGGATGTACTGCGCCTCGATATTGAGTGTGCTCAAATCAATCACGGTATTGCCGCTAACTGCGCCACCGGGCACCTCGGTGTATTGAGTACCGTTAGTCGAGTATTCCAGCACGCCGTCCGTAATCTTATCCGTCCCGCCGTCCTGTGTGATCTGCACGCGGCCCAACTTTTTGACTTCTCCAAAATTGATGCCAATGAACGCTTCCGCCGGAACCTTATCGCGTCCCGGGTCACCGCTCGGTGCCTGCGGATTTTCTGCCAAGTGCACATAAGAACCTGTATTTCCGTCCAGAATATTGTTCAGTGCACCGCCGGCAACACGCACATTGTCCGACTTAAACGCCGTACCGGTCAGGCGTGCCGGACCCGGCACCACATCCGCAACTTCATCATTGATCTGGATTTCACGTACGGCAAGCCAATTCTGTTTGGCGGCTGTTGTATAAACGCGGATGCCCATAACACCCTTCAGCCCCAAGTCTGTCATACGCAACGAATTACCGCCGGCATATGTGCCATTTGGAACATCTTGCCATGCCTTTCCATCCGTCGTGTATTCCAGCTTGCTCGCCGGCAAGCAGTCGTTATTATCCGCAGCGCTTGTGCCTGTCAGAATCGCCACGCGGTCGACATCGACCTTACGGCTGAACAATACGCCTACATAGTCGTTCGCTTTTGTCTGGCGGGCAAAATGTGCATACGATGCTGAGTCATTGTCAAGCATCTTACCTACACCATTGCTGCCGTTTGTACCTACATCGCTAAAGCTATGGATAGGTGTTTCAACCAGCAGGGTCGGGTCAAGGATCAGTTCCACCTTTTTACCGACCATCGACAGCAGCGCCTTGGTAAACGGCTGGATATGCTGTACGCCAACCTCCGCGTACTGTGTACTATTCACATAGCTGAAACCGTGCTGGTTTGAAGCCTGATACAGCGAGTTTGCCGCCGTATAGTTGCTGACAATCAGGCTGGAATCCCCGTTATTCTGGATTGCCTCCAACGCATCCAGCAGCTTCAGGTTTGCTTCTGTCACTTCTTCCCACGAATCCAGCCAGTAGATAATCTGGTTGCGGATGCGCTCGTTGCCCGAAGTCTTGTATGTACTTGCCGCTTCCTTTAAGGTAGTGAAAATTTCCTTCAGCGCGGTAATATCTTCCTGCGCTACCGCAGCACCGCTGTTGAGGTTATTACGCGCTCTGGTCAGCAGGTCTTTGATCTCTACCGACTCCTGCAACGCTACAACACGACTATCCATGGCTTGGTTGATCATATGCTTGGACATCTCGCGCAGCGCGGTAGAAGCCGGCGTCTCCTCATAGCTTTCATGATCTACATACTTAAAGGAGTCGATCCACGCCTGATCCGCTTCATCCTTGGTCCAAATATGCCAAGAATAGCAGGCATTGCCGAAAATGGCGACCTTGGACGGCTCAGACTGCTGCATAGGATTGAGGATGATGCCCTGAATATTCTGCGGCTGCACACCAACCTGCAGGAAGTTCGTGTAACCACCCATAATCAGATGCCGCTTGGAGTTATCCGAGCAAGGCCAGTTGATCCACAGGTACGGACCGCGGCCTACACCCTGCGTAAAGCTCTGCGTGAAGTTTTGCGAAACCTCGCCCCATACCTTGCCGCCGGTGACAACAAGCGGCACGGTTGCCGGCATATTTTGTCCAAAATACTGCAGCTGCGCATTGCCGCCGCCATACATATACGCATTGGGGCAGAACGGAACCGTGGTTTTTAGTCCCGGGTACTTCGCCTGCATCTCAGGCGAAGAAACCCAATCCACAAGTTCCTTCATCAGCCGGGTTTGCAGCTCCCAGCCGGCCTCGTTATCGCCGCCCGGCACGCCTGCGTCATCCGCCAAAACCGCGATCTGCCGCACACCATATTTCATGGTCTGCTCGAACTTTTCTTTGAGTCTCTGAACAGACTCTGCATAGTTATTCGCGTTGATTGGATTGCTCATAAACGGATGAAGCGCAAAAACGAACTGGCACTTGGACTCGTTGCCCGCTTTTGCCAGCGGTGCAATCAAATCCTGAAGTTCTTGATCGGTATACAGCGTCCGCCATTGCGCATTATGCTTGGGGTCGTCCTTCGGCGCATAGAAGTACGAATTGAGCTTATAATAGCCGCCCCACCGCATCAGTTCCGCGCGATCTTCGACGCTCCACGGGTTGCCGTAATAGCCTTCAATAAAGCCACGCGACGCAACATCCGCCCAGTCTTTGATATCCAGCTGGCGAACCTCACGCGTGCTGTCATCAACCTGCTGGAAAATTTGCAGCAGTGTGGTCAGGCCATAGAACGCAGCATCTGTATGACGGCCTACCACATAAATTTTATCTTCTGCAATCTTCAGGCAGTAGCCGTCAATTTTGCTGAACACCTCGTCTTCTGCGGCTACGCCTATGCCGGATAACGCTTCGTCATTATCCGTCGAGACACCAACCAGCACGTTCGCTTCGGCAGCAGACGTTTCCGTCAGCGTGATGCCCACTTCCTTGAACGCCTCTACTGCGCGGGCTTCCGTATACTCATCGATACTGGCCCCATAAAAGACGTTCATTGCAGCAGGCAGCGCCACTGTGCTGTCCTGATACGTAATGGTCTGCGGAATAGGATATAATTCATATTCCGCAGATGCAGGGGCCACATCTGCCGCCAATGCCATTGGCTCAAACGCCGCCATGCTGACAAACATCAGCACCGCCAGCAACAGGCTAACCCCTTGCTTTATTCTCCTTCTTTTCATTTTTCTACCTCGATTCCGTGCATCATATAACTGTAAGCACAGCCATAAAATGTTTTTCGCAAAGATATTCTGTGTCTCTCACACCATCAAGAATTATCCACTAACGTTAATATGCTTCTCCATCTCCTCTGTGCTTAAATCGATGAAACGTATTTTGCCTGCATTATATTCCTCCCTTCAGCTGATGTAGTCTTCTCATCCCCTCAAATACATCGCACCAGTAGCCGCAAGGCAAGCCGGAACAAAACCTTTATTTTCATTCTAACAATTGTGCACCTCTGTTGTCCATTTCCATAACATCCAACAATATACATTTATTTTCATGCACAATAACGATTATCTTGGACTATTGTATCCTTATCTTGATACTTGTGTCATGTCATCTAAACAATATACTACAACAAACCGTTCTCGCCATCGTTTGTTCCCCGGTGTTCAGCGGGCCTCCCCCAGATGACGCGAATCGTACGCAACATTTGTGTTTTTATGCCCAAATAGCAAAACCGCACTTTACCTTGCGATAAAGTGCGGTAATCCAGCGAGCGAGTGCGGATTTGCAGCCCATCTCTTGTTTGTCCCTTTTCAGTAGAAGCACCGTGTGCTACTTCACCTCGTGCGGAATCGTGAACTTGTCCACCGTAATCTTGCCGTCCGCTGCCTCCGCCAGCATCATGGTGATCTCCTGATGGAAGCGCCGCGGGCCGCAGGAGCCGGGATTGAGCCACAGCAGACCGTCTTTTTCTTCCTGCACATACTTGTGCGAATGGCCGAACACCACCACATCCACGCCGGGAAGGTCTTTGGGCACTTCCTTTTTATTGTGCACCATGAAAAAGGTCACGCCACCCAGCGTGATGGTCAGATCGTGCGGGATTTCCTCTGCCCAATCCTTGTCGTTATTGCCGCGGACAACATACAGCGGCGCATACTGCCGCAGCTCATCCACAATGCTCTGCTTATTAATGTCGCCGCCGTGCAGGATGGCGTCGGCGGTTTTCAACCGCTCCGCTACCTCGGGCCGCAACAGACCGTGGGTATCGGAAAGAATGACGATTTTCATTTTGTTTACCTTCTGTCGTAGGTTTGTTTAATATTTGGATATATGGCCTGCAACACTTTCAGCCCATCGCCGTGATGATAGACGTAGTAACAGGTTGCGGTTTTGATCATTCTGCCCCCTCAGATGAGGATGAACCGCTACCCGTCAAGAGGACAGTGAAAAAGTATAAAGTTTTCCCGGCCGGCAGCCTGTAGGTTGCTGGCCGCTTTTTATGCAGTGAGGCATAACTGGTGCTTCTCC
>NZ_JBQKJP010000043.1:0-23759 GCF_052117205.1 Candidatus Agathobaculum pullicola
ATATGGCCCCCTCTCGTCAAGTTAAGTGTAGCAACTCAACTTTAACCGATGAGGCCTTATCCTTCATCCCTTTTTTATTCAACTGTCCAAGATGTATTGTACTCCTACAATCAATGATATGCAATATATTGATTTTCCCTTGCCAAAATCCAAGATGTAGTGTATTATGAAGAAACAAACGCTTGTTCGATTTTTGGGAGGGCTGAAAAATGAATGAATTGGAAGAATTAAAAAGATTAGCAAATCAAACAGCGAATCCCGCCGCCGCTGTTATTATTCTTCATGTTCTTCAGGAGATAATAGCACCCGCAAAATCTTCATAGCCTCTTTTGCTTTATCTGGTGGGGCATTTTCCAATAATTGTTGTGCTTCAGCCCAAACCCCGGAAACGTCTGTCACTTTAGAGATAGGCGTTTTTTTAATGTCTGTTCGTCCCATAAGATATTCAACAGATACGTTAAAGAAATCTGCCAATCTACATAAAGTATCGAAAGTTGGTTCGCTGTGACCTGTTTCATATTTTCCGTATGTGGATCGTTCAATGCCAAGCCAATCTGCGATATCCTGTTGAGTTAATTTTCGAGGATCAGATTTGCGGACAGATCGAAGATTATTCATGCTATCACCCTGTAAGTAATTATAGGTGAAGAAAATTCACATTTCAAGAAACTCGAAAATATTTTATAAAATACTTGGTGTTGTGAAGAAAAGTCGCTATAATACAAACATAAAATGCGAAGTAACGTCGCAAAAGAAATGGAGGTGAGAGGGGATGCAAGACTTTAGAAAAATCATCGTGGAGGACGGAAAGATCGTTAGCATTGATGATAAGCTGTTTCAGGATTATGAAGTGGAACGGGCTGCCGTGATTCTCAAAGCGTTGGATGGCCTGAAAATTGTAACAGCTCAGTTGCTGCTCGACCACGTTAAAGAGGCATTGCTGCAAATGGAGGTGACAAATTAAAGAGACCAATTCCCATCTTGTATGCTTTCATTGAGCTTTTTCCCGTAATAGTGAGAAATTTCGCTATATGCCTGCTCGTACATTTCGGCAGTTTCAACGGGAGACTTTTGGCTCAAATCCTGCGATTGCACATAGAGCATAGCAAAAACTTCATACTTTTTAGACGGGAAACTGCTGTTATCAGCCATTATTGACACCTCCTTTCCCATTCCATGGTAACACAAGGAGTGGAAAAGGGCAAGCAACCATTAGAACGGGGTGAAAACGATGAAATCTATCCAAACCAAACGCGAAGCAATCGGTGCGACCCAGCAGGCCATGGCCGACGCGCTGGGTGTAGATCGCAGCACAGTCACCAAGTGGGAAGCAGAGGGCACATATCCGCGCCCGCGCTTTTTCCCGAAGATTGCGGCCTTTCTCGGCTGCACTATCGACGAGCTGTACGCGGACGAGCCGGAAAAGGAGGCGGGGTAGTCGCCAACATAAAGCAACGAAATGGAGGTGAGATAGGTGCTGTTCAAAATACTCGCGCTGATTATTTCACTCATTGCTCTTTGTCTGGCGCTGGATGAATGGCTGTATGTTCGTGCAATCCAAAAGCGGCTGCAAGAGCGGCAAAAGGAGGAAGACGAGGAATGGCATGTCTCGTGGTTTCACTGATCGGATTGTTTGCTGTACTTTGCTGCCGAAATCTTATTCATGATCTTTTTCAGGGTTGGTGATTAACGTTCATGCTGAATATCATCGTGTAGTATGTGGATGACCTTGTCGATAATCTCATCTATCGCAGCGGGACCACCAGGCGCACGCCAGTGCTCTTCGAACACAACGGACACAGTTGCGTTTAGTGCGCGTATCACATGCGGAGGGGCAAATAGCGCAGCGGTGAATAACGCGGAGGTAAGCGCTTCTTTGGCCTGTATGGAAGGCATATACACATAGGTTGCAAAAGCATGGACAAATTGGTCGTATGCGTCAGACTTTTTCTGAAATCGAGTCTGGAAATTTGCAATTCGATAGCCTGTCTGTACGCCATAGAATGCAATTAAAACAGAAATCAGCGATATTAACGCTGTAATGATTTCGACGGGATCTTCCAGTATGGTGTTAAGCATTTCTATACTTCCTTTCCCCTGAATTTTACCACAGGGGGCAGGAAAATACCAGAAAAGGGCATCACCAACCGTATGCCCGCATTATACCACGGAAAGGAGGGAAGCACCACGATGAAGGAATACCAGAATAAGTATCAGGCTGCCCGTGAGGGTGCGGGTCTGACGCAGGAAGCCGCAGCGGAGCGTTTGGGCTGGTCGGTGCGCTGTTTGCAGGGCATCGAGCAGGAGAGCCGGGAGCCGTCGCCAGAGAAAGTGGCGCAGATGGCCGAAGTGTACCGTGCGCCATGGCTGCATGGGTATTATTGCAACCGCTGTCCGTTAGGCTGTGTATGGCATCGTCCGGAGAGCGATGTGGAATTGCAGCAGCTGGCGATTGAGGTAGGCTTAGAGGCCGAAGACGGGGAACGGGAGCGCCGGGACGCACACGAGCTGGCGCGAATCGCGCTCGACCGCAAGATCGACGACGAGGAGTTCCCGAAGTTTCAGGCCATTTTTGGGCGCATGCTGCGCCGGGCTTGCTTGACCGAAATGGCGTGGATTGCCAGTCTGACACAAGTGGAAAAGTGACCAAGCCCGACCGAATACAATGCAATCAGGAGGTGAAAGCGGATGGCAAACAAGTCCAAGCCGCTGCGTGGGCGCAGCGAGCTTCTTCGACCGGATGGAACGGTTGTACCGGTGCGCGATTTTGACGGAAATCTAGTGATCGACCCGGAGGAATGGGAGCAGGTCAAGCAGCAGATTGGGAACAATGTCAGCCGCATTGTGTCGCAGATGGTCACCCAGCATCCAGAGCGCAAGGCTGCATTCGGCATCCCGGAGGGGCAGAACAGCGCCACGGTTGATCTGATCAGCTTGCTGAAAGAAAAAACGCCCGCCGGTGTTGAGACCACCGACAGGCGCAAGCAAAAATGAACTTACTTACAGGATACCGGAAAAGCCCGGCGCTGTCAAGAGGGCCGCGCCGGGGGAAAGGGAAAACATGAAGCTCGTAGAGGTGAAATTTGAGATCCCGGAGGATCTGGAGCCGCGCATTGCGGCGTTAGCTGCGGAAATGGGACTATCTTTTGATTTGGCCGCGCAACTATTGCTGTGGGATGGATTTGTCACGCACTTGCGCAGCTCGATTGAGCGGGCGGAAAGAGAACTGCGAGAGCAATTGTCAGGGGAGGTGGCGGTATGATCTATGCCATCCTCGCCATGCTCGGGGTGGGCTGCGCCTACCTCGCTCTTGGCATGCTGGTGGACAGGCTCAGCCAGCCGATGGAACGGCGGTGGCGGCGGTGAGCGTGCCGGACAAGAAAGGAGGCGGCGCATCATGCCAAGTCCGAGATATTTTTCGGTTCTGACAGCAGACGTGCGCTATGACACAGGTCTGTCTGACTTTGCAAAGCTGCTGTACAGCGATATCACCGCGCTGTGCAACAAGAAGGGATACTGCGACGCGACCAACGACTATTTCGCCACGCAGTTCGGCAAATCCAAGCGCACGATCAGCGCGACGGTGGGCGCGCTCGCAGACGCGGGTTATATCTGCATCGAGGTCGAGCGGGACGCCAAGGGCGCAGTCGCAGCGCGTAAAATCTGGGTGCAGGAAAACGCCCGTGCCGCCGCGGAAAAGGTGCAGACCTCTATAGAAGCAAATTTCCATAGGTATGGAGAAAAACTTCCTGACCCTATGGAAGAAAACTTCTACCAATATAATAGGAAGAATAATACAAGAAAGAATAATACCCCTATAGTCCCCAAAGGGGACGACGGGCTGTTCGATGAATTCTGGGCGGCTTACCCCAAGCACGTTGCCAAGCAACCGGCGCAGCGGGCATTCGATCGACTGAAGCCTGACCGGGCACTGCTGGACAAAATGCTGGCGGCCTTACGGTGGCAAACACAGTCCGAGCAGTGGACGAAGGACGGTGCTCGTTATGTACCCAACCCGGCAACGTGGCTCAACGCCCGCCGCTGGGAGGACGAGCCGGAGGGCAGCCCCACGCCGCCGAGCCCGCCTGAACGCAAGGAGGACGAGTACACATGGCTTTGACGGAAGAAGCGCTCAAGCTGCACAACGACGCGGAGCAAAGCGTGCTGGGCGCGCTGATCGCGGACGCGCCGATGAACGCTGCCGACGTGTTTCGGCAGGTGCGCTCGGAGGACTTCCTCAACGGCGAGCGACGGTACATTTTCGACACCTGTCGGGCGATGTTCGCCCGAAATGACCAGATCGACCCGTACACCGTGCGCGCCGCGTGCGGGACGGAGTACATCGAGCTGGTCAAAGACCTGGCCGACATGATGATGACGCCCAGCAACTGCGCCGCCTATGTCCGCCAGCTGCGCGACTGCGCCATCCGCTACCGGCTGGACGCGCTGCTGCACGAGACGCGGTCAAACATCGCCTATGCCGCGCCGCTGCCCGAAGTCGCCGCGCTGGTCGAGCGCATGCAGACCGTGCTGGCATCCGGCAGCGAGGATCGCGGCAGCGACATGAACGCGTTGCTGCTGGACTACTTTTCGCAGATGGACGAGCGGCCGAAGTTCCTCGACTGGGGCTTCCCGTCGGTCACGCAGGCGCTGGAAACCGAGCTGAACCTTGGGCAGTATGTCATCCTGTCCGCTGAGCCGTCGGCAGGCAAAACCGCGTTTGCACTGTCGGTTGCCGTAGCACTGGCGCGGCAGGCGCGCGTGACGTTTTACACGCTGGAAACGGACAAGCGCCGTCTGATGCAGCGCATCATGGCGCGCACCGCGCTGGTCGATCTGGGGCACATCAAGGCGCACCGGTTCACCGCGCCCGAGTTGGAGCAGCAGGCGCGGGCCAAGGCCAAGCTGCTCAACCTGCCGTTTCGCATCGTGCATGCGAGCGGCTGCACGGCCGAGCAGATCGCAGCCGACGTCAAGGCGACGCGCACCGACGTGGCGATCATCGACTATTTGCAGCTGATCGAGCCGTCCGACCCGCGCGCGGACGAGTACACCACGATTACGCACAGCACCAAGACGCTGCAACAGCTGACGCGGTCGGGGCGCGTGGTGCTGGCGCTCAGCCAGCTCAACCGGTCGGGCGACCTGCGCGGCTCAGGGCAGATTTTGCAGGACGCGGACGCGGTGCTGCGCATCGGCGCGCCGGATCGGAAGAAGCTGAAAACGCCGGAACAGTTCAAGGCGTGCGACGCCGACCAGCTGCGCGTCATCAAGATCGCGAAAAACCGCGACGGCTCGCGCCGCACGCTGCCGTTCTGGTTCGAGGGGCGGTATCAGCGGTTTGTCGAGCAGTGGGACGGCTTTGACGAGGCGCAGGTTGTCCAGATGGAGGATGAGCCGTATCAGCAGACGAAAATTGAAACCACATAGCCCGCTGCGCCGTCCATCCCGGAAAAGGATTTTAAGGCACTGGCCGAGTTCCGCGCCGCAAATAAACAGTGGGAGAAGCTGAGGAGAGTGAAAATGAAATGAAATACAGTCAGAAAACGTATGAACATGCGCCGGCATCGCTTGCGGAAAAGGCAGATCGTGATGTTTCAGACCCGACGCCGCTGACCCGCGACCCGCTGCGGCGGATGGTCTGCCGCAATTGCGGCGAATGTCAGACGGTATGGGGTTGGGCCGCGAATAGTCTGTTTATGCGGGTGTTTCGTTGGTTTTGGAATGGAAAAATTCACCTTGACAAATCCGAAATCTGCGGATATTCTGAAACATCATCAAAACGGGCACAGGGGCATGGAGAAAAAGCCAAAACCACCTCGATAAACTCGAAAAACCGCGTATACGAAAAGATAAGGAGCTGCCCATGATTAAGAACGGTTGGTACTGCTGCCCGTATTGTGGCAAGAAACTTTTCCCGGTTGAACCGGACACCACGGCGCACAATTTGCCGCACAAGTGCAGAGCGTGCAGGCACGAACTGAAAGTGAATATTCCACCAGAACCAAGCGCCAAGCGCCATTGAGCCAAGAGCCGATTGACCAAACCCAAGTGTGGGTGTGGTCGGTCGGCTTTTTCATTTGACAAAAAGGAGGGCACGATATGAAAACCATTGCCGAGATCGCGCACGAATCCGGCGGGAAATTCATGGCTTTCCCGAACCGACCTCCGCCCCGAGAAAGTTTCGGGACAGGGGCGGAAGGCCGCAGGCCCCATCCGTGCAGGATGGTTTCCCCACGGGGAAAAACCGCGGTCAACCATTACGCATATGGGCAAAGCGAGGTGAACACATGCAAGCGATAACCAAACTGGAGCTGTCCGACGCGCGGGCGCGGGCCGACTGAAGGGAGGATAAATGCTGACCATCAAAGAGATCATGGACGAGATCAACGCGATCCTTATGCGGCTCTATCCCGACCGCACGGTGTACACCGATGTGCTGCCCGAGCAGTTCGAGCGGCCGAGCTTTTTCCTGTGCCCGGCAGGGCGCAAGATTACCAGCCGCACGGCGGCGGTGGTCGAGGTCGAGCAGAAGGTCACCGTGCAGTGCATCGACGAGGTGGGCGACCGGTATGAAACCCAAACCGCCCGCCTGTACGACGTGACCGAAACGCTGACCGCGGCGTTTTTGCAGCGCGGCGCGCTTCATTGCGGCGACCGCAAGCTGACCGCCGACCGCGTGGATGTGTCCCGGTCGCGCGACATCACGGACGTGACGATCACCGTCACCTACGAGGACGACCGTCCGGCCGCGCCCATCACACAGTCGCTTATCACGAACGTGGCGTTCGGCGCGCAGCCGAACCAGACAAAGGAGGAATAATACATGGGACTGCCTTCGATTGATATTACATTCCAGACCGCCGCGCAGGCCACTATCGCCATGGGCGACAAGGGCTATGTCGGCGTGATCGTGCGCGACACCACGCAGACGGGCGCGCACTACCTGCCCCGTGTGGGCAAAATCCCCGAAGCGCTGAGCGAGGAAAACCGCGCCTACCTGACGCGCGCCTTCCTCGGCTACATCAACCCGCCCAAGGCGGTGTATCTGTACGTCACCGACGCGGAGGATACGAACCTTGCCAAGGCGCTCGCCTACTTTGAGACGCAGCAGGTCGATTATCTGGTCGGCCCGCCCGATCTGACCGAAGACGAAGCGCAGGCAATGGTGATGTGGCTCAAGGAGGTGCGCGCGGCGCACAGCCATATCAAGTGCGTGCTGCCCAAGACGGTGGCGGACTATGACCCGGTCATCAACTTCGACGCGGACGGCATGACCGACGGCGAGGACGACTTCACGGCGGCTCAGTACTGCTCGCGCATGGCGGGCCTGATTGCGGGCACGCCGTGGAATATGAGCGCGACCTACGCGCCGTTGCCCGAGCTGACCGACATCACCCGGCTGGACAAGGAAACAGCGGACGCGGCCATTGACGCGGGCAAGCTGATTCTGATTCACGACGGGCGGCAGGTCAAAATCGCGCGTGCGGTCAACTCGCTGACCACGACGCGGCTCGACCACGGCGCGATTTTTCAGAAGATCAAGGCGCTCGAGGTCATCGACCGCGTAGACGCGGACTTCCGCGCGACCATTGAGGACACCTTTATCGGCAAGGTGGCCAACACCTACGACAACCGCATGCTGCTGGTGACAGCGGGGCGCAGTTATTTCCACACGCTGGAGGCGGCGGGCATCCTGCTCGAGGGCGGCTCGTCGCTCGACATCGACACCGAGGCTGTGCGCGACTACCTGGGCGCGGCGGGCGACGAAATGAGCGACGACGAGCTGCGCCACGCGGACACCGGCTCGCATGTGTTCCTCGTGGGCAAGTTCACGATTGTGGACGCCATCGAGGATGTCACAATCCGCATTACAGTATAAAAGGGAGGTGCAGACATGAGTGCAAGTATGGATTCTGCCGCGCGTGTCATTTCGGGCACGCACGGGCAGGCATGGATGGACGACGAGCTGTGCGGTGAAACGCTCGGCATGCAGGCCAAGGTAGCGGCGAATAAAGAAGATGTGCCGATGTGCTGCCAGTTCATGGTCGATACCAAGCTGATGAGCGCCAAGGGCACGGGTACAATTCGGTTCCACAAGGTAAACAGCCGCATGGCGGTCAAAATGAGCGACAACCTCAAGGCAGGCAAGGATACGCGCGTCAAGCTGGTTTCACTGCTCGACGACCCGGATGCCTACGGCGCCGAGCGCGTGGTCATCTACGACGCATCGTTTGACGACCTGACGCTCGCGGACTGGGAGCTGGCCGCCAAAGGCCAGATCGAGTGTCCGTTTACCTTTACGCGCTGGGACTATCTTGATGTAATTCAGCCGAAATGATTCGCCCGAAACCACGCTTTCGGGCGAGGGAACGCACCGCGCAGGACGCGGATGCGTCCGGACAGGGGAAAGTTCCGACGAGCGAAACTTTTCCCTGACTGGTATAAAATCCGAGATACATGCTCCCGGATTTTATGAATCACAAGCGCGCTGCGGCGCGTGGAATGGAAAGGAGCCAGTCTGATATGGCAAACGAAAAGAAAACCCCGACCACAGTAGAACGCCTGCTGGACGCATGCAAGCGCGCTCCCGGCGAGCAGCTTTTGCAGTTTAAGAGCTGGACGGACGCGGACGGCAATCCGGTCGTGTTCCGCATCCGCGAGCTGAGCTTTAACCAGGTGCGCGAGATCCAGCAGATGTCGAGCGGCGCGGATTTCGCCGCGGCGATCATCACGGCGGGCGTGGTCGAACCCAACCTGCGCGATGAGCGTTTGCAGCAGGCATGCGGCGCGGTGACGCCCTATGAGGTGGTGCGCAAGATGCTGCGCGCGGGCGAGATCGAGGACTTGCAGGCCGCAATTGAAAAGCTGTCCGGCTACCGTGCGTCCACGCTCGAACTGCTGGCGGACATCGAAAAAAACTGAGAGAGGACGACGAGACGTTTTTGATGTATCTGCTGTTTCGGCAGCATCACGTCTTGCCGTCCGACTATCTGAAGCTCCCGCTCGGCGAAAAGCTGGTGCTGCAAGCGTTTGTCATGGCCGAGTGCCTGCCCAAGGCGCTGGAGGGCATCCGCTGGCGGGCGGAGAGCGAAAAACTGCACCGGGAGGAGGCCGACGCCCATGCCTGACGTTTCGATTGTGCTGAGCGCGAAGGATAACTACACCACGACCCTCAAAAAGATCGCAGATGCAACGCGCACGGGCGTGAAGAGCATAGAGTCGTTGCAGCAAAGCCTTGATACTCTGAATAAGACGCGCGTTTCCGTGCAGCTCAATATGACAAAGGTCAAAAATGAGCTGCGAGAAGCAAAAAAACGCTTTGAAGAAACGGGAGACGCAGCGGATGAGCTGTCCATGAAGGATAAGCAGTTTGAGCTGAATAATCTGACCAGCCAGCTGAAAGCGGTCAATGCGAATGCGACCGAAGCAGAGAAAAGCATGCGGACGCTCGCCGGTACGAACAGCAAAATTGCCAACCGGCAAAGCGCGGCGGGAGGGAGCAGTGCCAAGGCGGATAGCTCCGGCTCGATGCTGGGCACGGTCGGCTCGGCGCTGGCGAACACGGGCTTTGGCGATATGCTGAGCAACAGCCTATTGGGTGCGGCAGGCGCGTTTTTCAGCTCGTATTACGGCACGACCGACGGCGCGGCGATTCAGTCTGTGCTGGGCGGCGCGATTTCGGGCGCGACCACGGGCGCGTCGATCGGCACTATGATCGGTGGGCCGGGGCTTGGCACCGCCATCGGTGCGGCTGCGGGCGGTCTCATTGGCGTAGTGTCCGGCGGCATCGAAGCCGCGACGCAGAAGTTTGAAAGCCGCGACGAGGCGTTCAAAAGCTATGTGCAGGATCAGTACAACGCTGTGCAGGAGCGCCAGGCAGCCGATCTGGAAAGCGGCTCGGCGCTCGCCGGGCAGCGCGAGACCGACCTTACGTCATTCACGACGCTGTTCGGCTCCAAGGACACAGCGCAGCAATATTTAAGTGAACTGAAAACCATGGCCAACACCACGCCTTTCCAGTACAGCGACCTGACGGCTATGAGCAAGACGCTCAAGACCTACGGTTACACTGCCGATGAAATGCTTCCCGCGCTGCGCTCGATGGGCGGCGCGGGCGCGGTTAACGGCATGACGGCGGCGGACATGACCTATATTGCGACTGCCTTAGGCCGCATGCGTTCGAGCAATTTGACAACCCGCGAAGATTTGGATATTTTGCAAGATCGCGGCATTGACGCAGTCGGCGCGCTGGCGAGTGCCAAGGGCGTGAGCAAGAGCGACGCCTACGCCATGATTTCGGGCGGTGGCATCGCAGGCACCGAAGCCGTGCAAATCATCCAGTCCTATATGGAGCAGATGTACTCCGGCGCCGTGGAGCAGCAGAGCAAGACCTTTGAGGGGCTATCCTCCACGCTCGAGGGCTGGAATCAAGAACTGCAAAATGCGGCGGGCAGAGGTTATAACGAGGAAAAGAAAATCGGCATGTCCGACCAGATCGACTGGCTCGAAGGCGAAGCCGGGCAGAAGATGATGGAGATGAACGAGCAAATAGGCTGGGCAAAAGCTGAGGCGGAAAATCTCCAGCAGCAGATGTATCAAGATGTGTTCGACGGTATGTTCAACGGCGAAATACCCGCGGATATGGATGCCCGGATTGCGGCGCAGGTCGAAGATTTGCACCAGCGATACATGAACGCAATAGCTACTATCGAAAGTTCGGCATCATCCGATGAAGAGGTGTTCGCAGCAAGCGAAGAATTGGCCGCCCTCAAGGGCAATGCGGAGTCACTGGCGTATAGCGCCTATATGACCTCCGGCGCTGCTGATACAATGACCGCTGCCAATATCGCTTTGGCAGACGGTATCGCTGCCGGTGCTGGCGATGCGTATAAAAACGCGGGATATTCACTCGGTCAAAAGCTAACCGAAGGCATCAGTTCAGCAACCAATGCTTATGTGCCGGATACGATCACCGTGCCGGTGGTGTACAGTACATCAACGGATAGTAACAGTGGTGGTGTTTATTCGAGTGATCCACTGGGTCCATGGAAGCCGACGGCCATCGGCGAAAACCGCGTGCCGCGCGATAACACGCTCTATCTGCTGCACGAGGGCGAGCGCGTGCTGACCGCGCGCGAAGCGCGGGCGCAGGATCAGGGCGGCACGGGCGGCGTGGTCATCAATCTGGGCGGCAATTACACCGTCCGGCGGGACAGCGACATCCCGGCGATTGCCGAGGCGGTCGCGGCGCGCATCTTAGCCGCGCGGCGCACGCTGCGCACATAACAGGCGAAAGGAGGAACGCCCCATGTCCATCACAGGCGGCATCATCGGCGGCGCCATCATCGGTGGTACGGTAGGCACGCTGGCCGCCCAGCAGGCGGCAGCCTATCGTCCCCGCAAGCGCCGCATCATCTTTGTCAACCTGACCACCGGGCAGGAGGTCGTGCTGCCGGTGACACCCAAGGAATATATCATCGACCGCGGCGTGAACATCGAGACGGTCAACCTCACCGGCTTCGGGGACGTGCATCTCGCGGGCGACCGCACGCTGTTCACCGAGCGGCTGGAGTTCATGCTGCCCGTGCAGGCGTACCCCTTTAACGACCCGACCACGGTGCTTGAACCGTTCCATTATATCGACTTTTTTGAGCTGACAGGCGACCGGAAAGAGGTGTGCCGGTTTATCGTCTCGGACAGCCGCACGCAGTGCGAGGTGCTGCTCGAGAACCTGCAATACCGCCAGCAGGAGGGCACGGGCGACTACTACTGCGTGTTGACCATGCGGCGGCACCGTCAGCCAAACCCCGTGCGGCTGGTGGGAGACGAGGGCACGTCCTTCGGACAGGCGGCGACCGTGTCCACGCCCGCCCGCGCGACCGAAACGCCCGCGCAGACCGCAGTGCAGAACCACACGGTGCAGGCGGGGGACACACTCTCCGGCATCTGCCGCAAGTATTACGGTAACGCGAACCTGTACCCCAAACTCGCCGCCTATAACGGCATCCCCAATCCCAACCTCATCTACGACGGAAGCGTTTTGAAAATCCCGCCCGCGTCGGCGCTGTAAAGGAGGGCGGGAGATATGGAGCAATACCAGTATGTGCACCCGTGGGTGCGGGTGCGCAATGACCAGGGCGAGTGGGACGTGTCGCATATGTTCCGGCGCATCACGTGGTCGGGCGACGTGGACAGCGTGTGCCGCACGCTCGAGCTGGAGATGATCGTCTCGGCCACCGACCCGCGCCTGCCTTACGTCTATCTGCCGCTCGGCGGCGGCATTTCGATGGGCGTGGGCAATGAAACGCTGTTTGCCGGGGTGGTGGCCAGCAAGGACAAATCGACCGACGCATCCACGATGTCGGTCACCTGCTACGACTTCGGTTTTTATCTGAAGAACAGCCGCGCGAGCCGCAAGTACACGGGCGAGACGCCCGAAACCATCACGCGGCAGCTGTGCAGCACCTACGGCGTGCCGGTTGGGTCGCTGGCGCAGACGGGCGTCGCCATCCGGCGCAAGTTTTCGGCCACCGAAATTTACCGCATCATCGACACGGCCTACACACTCGCCAGCCAGCAAACCGGCAAGAAGTACCTGCTGCGGTTTTCCGGGCTGCGGCTGGATGTGATTGAGCGCACGGTGACGCCGCAGTCGGTGATTTTGCAGCGCGGGACGAATTTGCAGACCGCGACCTACGGCGAGAGCATCGAGAACATGAAAAACCGCGTCATTATCGTGGACAGCGACGGCAACTTTGTGCGCGAGATTTCCGACAACGCGGCGGTCAAACGATACGGCCTGCTGGCCGACGTGCTGACGCAGTCGGACGGCGAGGACGCGACCGCCGAGGCAAAAGAAATCCTCGCGGATAATGGCGTCGAGCGGCGCGCCAGCGTGACCTGTCTCGGGCACACAAAGCTCATCACCGGTAACACGATTTATATTGCCGAGCCGTACACCGGCCTTGCGAACACCTGCTGGATTGACGAGGACACGCACGTCTGGCAGAACGGGGTGTACACCTGCCGCCTGACGCTGAATTTCAAGAACGAGATGCGCGAGAGCGAGAGCGGAAGCGAGGTGGAGACATGAGCCAGGTAGCCGAGTTGGCACGCTGCCTGCCCGACCCGGATGCGGCGCAGTCGAGCGGGACGGGTGCGGCGCTGGTGTTCGGCCACGTCACAAAAGATATCGAGCACGACGGCGAGGTTGCCGTGCAGGCGGACGGCCTGTCCCTCGATGAGGACGATTTGGGCTTTGCGGCAGGCATGCGCACGGTGTGGCGCGCGGCGACCGTGTTCTGCTGCTGCGCTCGGCGGACCGGCAGCACTACGATGTGCTGCTCATCATGGAAGGAGGGTAAGCCATGGCCGAGGAAAGTATTTTTCCGTTTTTGCAGCCGACGGCAACCGCCCCGGCGGCAGAGCTGCCCGTGCTGCGCGAATGCGCGTGGGATTTCGCAAACGATGTTCCCATCCTGCGGCAGGGCGTGCCGGTCGTAGTCGAGCGGGCCGAGGCGGTCGCGGTGTGGGCGTGGAACGCGCTGCACACCGAGCGGTTCCTCTGGCCGTGCTTTTCCGCGAACTACGGCAACGAAACCTACATGCTGATCGGGCAGGGCTATCAGGCGGAGACCAAGCGCGCCGAGGTGCAGCGCTATATCGAGGAATGTCTGCTCGCCTGTCCTTATATCACAGCGGTGACCGGCACGACGATTGCCGTGGTGGGTGACCGGCTGACGGTCGGCTTTGCCATCCAAAGCGTGTACGGTGAGGTGAAAATGGAGGTGGAAACCGATGGCGGATAATGCAGAAACCTTGCAGACGCAGCTGGACGCGCTCAAAGCGACGCTGCTTGCGCAGGACTTCGACAGCCTGACGCCTGAGAGCATCCAAGACATGCTGCGCGCCTTTATCGAGGACGAGCTGGGATTGTACACGGGCGAGGGAAGCCTGCTGCAAATCATTCTTGCGCCCGGAGCTTATGTGTTCTGGGAGGGCTTGCAGGCGTTGCGCGCGCAGGTGCCGATTTCGTTTGTGGACGAGACGAGCGGGCGCTTCCTCGACAAGAACGCGGCGGGCTACGGCATCACGCGCAAACCGGGCACGGCGGCGAGTGTTCTGCTGACCTTCATCGGCTCGGCGGGCACGACCATTCCGGTGGGCACGCTGTGCGTGACGCAGGACGGGCTGGGCTTTGCGACCGACGAAGCGCTCACGCTGGACGAGGACGGCCGCGGCACGGTCACGGCGACGGCGGACGCGGTCGGCACGGCGTACAATGTCTCCGCGGGCGCGATCATCAGCATGCAGCAGGCGGTCAGCGGTGTTACCGCCCTGACCAACGAAGAAGCCGCTGTGGGCGGCACTGATCCGGAGATGGACGCCGCGCTCTTTGCCCGTCTGGATGCCTACAAAAAGACGCCGCCGACCTCGGGCAATGAGCAGCACTATCACCAGTGGGCGCTCGAGGTCAACGGCGTGGGCGCGGCGGCGGTCATCCGCTGCTGGGACGGGCCGGGCACGGTCAAGGTCATCATCGCGGACATGGCGCTGCGGCCGGTCGAAGAAGAACTGCGCGCAGAGGTCGCGGCCTACATCGAGACGCAGCGACCGGTCACCGCCGAGGTGACGGTCGAGAGCGCGGCAGGTGTGCCGGTTACGGTCAGTGTCACGGTCACGACCGACGGCACGGTGTCCAAATTGAACACCGAAAAGGAGTTGACCGAACGGCTGGTCGAATACCTTGGCTCGATCGCGTTCACCGAGGGCGCAGAGGTGGTGTACAACCGCGTGCTGGCGCTCGTCATGGGCTTGCCCGGCGTGACCGATTGCGCGGAGCTGCTGGTGGGCGGCGGCACGGACAATGTGCCGCTGGACGCGAATGAAATCCCCATGCTCGGCACGGTGACGGTGAATGGCATCGCAGAGGAGGCGGCGGACGATGGCGCGTAGGCTGACCGACCTGCTGCCCGAACGGTACTTCAACAGCCCGGAGGTGGGCGCGGCGGCGGGCGTGATATGGGTGCTGGGCGAGGTGTTCCGCGCGCGGGCGCTCGACTGGCTGGCGCAGCTATGTATCGACACCGCGACATGGGGCATCGTCTACTGGGAGCGCGAATATGGCGTCACCCCACAGGCGGCCGACACGCTGGATGACCGGCGCGGCCGGGTCAAGGCCAAGATGCGCGCGCCGCAGACGACCACGCGGGCAATGCTGGCGAACGTAGCAGCGGCTTACGCGGCGGGCGCGGTGTCCACGGTGGAGGAGTTCCCGCGCGAGCACCGCATGCAGTTTCAGTTTGTCTCGTCCGGCGCGTCCCCGACGGCGCTGGACGCGATGATCGAATCGCTCCGCGAAGTCATCCCGGCGCACATCGCGTTTGCGGTGGCGGTCAAGCTGTTGCGCGAGACGCAGGCGGAGGTGTGTACGGTCATCGCGTCGAGCCGCCGCACGGTCTATCCCGATGCGGAGGTAGAACAGTGGAAGCGGACGGCGGGGGCGGTACAATACGCCGCGCTGACCGGCACAAAGAACAGGATTTATACAGAAATCGAGGTGCAATAGATGAGCGAAACCCCTGTAAAATGGACGGCCGCGGGGCTGACTCCAGAAGGAAACGCGCTGCAAGCAGCGTTGCTGGGCACGGGCGACGGCCTTACTTTCACGCGCGCGGCCGCGGCGGACGCGGAGGGCGTGGAGCGGCTGGACTTGACGCTGCAAGCGCCCTGCACGGTGGACGGCCCCAAGTGCCGCGTGCCGGTGCTGCTGACGAACGCGGGCGTAGAGACCGGCTTCACGATGACCGAGCTGCGGTTTTACGTCCGGCGCGTGACGGACGGCGCGCCCACGGGCGAGGAAGTGCTGTATGCCACCGTGACCGACGAAACCGGCGACCCCATCCCGACAGCGGCGCAGTCGCCCGGCTTTACGATTGACTGGGCATTCGTGTTCCAGTTCGGCAACGCGAGTGAGGTGACGGTGACGCTCGACCCGGTGGGGCTTGTGAGCATCGGCATGGTCGGCCAGCCGAACGGCGTAGCGGGCCTTGGCGATAACGGCGCGGTGCCGGTTGCGCAGGGCGGCACGGGCGCGACAACCCCGCAGGCAGCGCTTGCGGCGCTGGGGGCGGGGGTGCGGCCGAATCTGCTGGACAACGCTATTTTTATCGGTGGCGGCACTGCCGGTAATGTTCCGGTTAACCAGCAAGGGAAAACAGAATACACAGGACAAGTCAGCACAATAGACAGATGGAGCATGATAGGGACAGTCGGGCAGTTGACGTTAAAGGAAAACGGGGTTTATTTTGAAAAGACAGCTGATGCGACAAGTTATGCTGGGCTTGATGAAAAAATCCCGTTAGGGAATCTGGAGGGAAAAGAACTCACACTATCTTGTCTTGTCGATGGAGTCTGCTATTGCGATACAGTTGGCGCAGGCTGGTCATCTGACCTTTCCAAAACAATACAAATTGGAACAGAGGCAAAGTATATGACATTGAATGTGGCACGTGTCGATGATACTTTGCGCATAAGATTTTATTATGGCGGGGCATCAAGTGCATCAACGACAGGATTTTTGTTGCAAGCAGTCAAATTAGAGATTGGTTCGACCCAGACACTGGCGTATCAAGACATCGACGGCACATGGCGTTTGCTGCCGCAGCCGGAAAGCGATTATGCGTCGCAGCTGGCGAAGTGCCAACAGTACTTCTTCCCGATTGCCAACAATCGTGATTTGTATGGTTCGGTATCTGGAGCAGGAGATGCTTTGTTATTCACCATAGATTTGCCTGTTTGTATGCGAACAATTCCAGCTATTTCAGGACAATCCACAATGTATGTAAGGAGTATAAAAGGTCAATATGGTGATTTTAACCCGTCAAATTTGAGAATTTATTCAGTAGGTGGAACACAAATAAAATTTGAGTGCTCCAATCCTGATTCAGCAAGCATTCCCCCCGGAACTCCAATTACAACATTTTTTGTTAATAGTATATATTTAACAGCTGAATTGTGAGGTTGAGTTATGAGTGAAAACGCATCAAAGGTCTATGTTTTAACTGATGTTCGAGATCGAATTATACAATGCGGCGGTGGATACACAATGCCCGCTGACCTGACGGGCTGGGTACAGATCGACGAGGGTATAGGGGATAAGTACAATCTATGTCAGAGCCATTATTTTGATGGCGGTCTGTACAATGGGGATGGAATACCGCGCTATAAGCTCGTGAACAGAGTGCCGGTGCTGCGCAGCGACGAGGAGATCGAAGCAGACAAGCTCCCGACCCTGCGTGTGGCCAAGCATGCCGAAATATCTGCGGCAAGTGAAGCCGCCATCTATGCGGGCATGGACGTCACCACCACGCAGGGCACCGAGCATTTCTCGCTGACGGAGAAAGACCAGATCAACCTGACAACCGCGAAAAACGCGGTAGACAACGGCGCGGCGGCCTATCCGTATCACGCGGACGACGCGCGGTGCCGCATTTTCACAGCAGACGAGATTACTGCGATTTCGCAGGCCAGTGTTGCGCATATCATGTACCACACAACCTACTGCAACCACCTGTTTGACTGGATCAGGCGCGCGGACGCGACGGAGCTGGCGGGCATCACCTATGGCGCAGAGCTGCCGGACGACCTCGCGGCGCACATGCAGGAGATTATGACGCAGGCGGGCGCGGTAGCGGAAACGGGGGCTGTCATGTGAAAAAACTGCTGTTACATATCGTGCTTGCCGTCATCGGCGGCGTGGTGTACATGGGTATCGAAACCCTCTGGCGCGGGTGCACCCATTGGAGTATGGGCGTGCTGGGCGGGGTGTGTTTCGCCCTCATTGGCCTGCTGGACGAGTGGCAAGACCACCCGCCGATGTGGCTGCAAATGCTGGAGGGCGCGATGATTGTGACCGTGCTCGAACTGCTGGTGGGGCTGGTGGTCAACCGCTGGCTCGGCTGGAATGTGTGGGACTATTCCGACATGCCGCTGAACCTCTGGGGGCAGGTGTGTTTGCAATTCGCGGTCGCGTGGTTTTTCCTCAGCGCAGCAGCCGTGTGGCTCGAGAACGCCTTGCACCGGTTGGCATCATGGCTGAAACATTGAGGGGGTGATGCCTATGCGTGTTTGACCAAAGGACGGCAAGATAGGGGGAGGATCCTCTTATTTATGAAATACGTTGGCCAAAAGGCCGGAAAGGAAGTAAAAAATATGTACCCGAACAACATCTACATCAAGAATCACAAGGAAGTGGCAAGCATGGGCGGTGACATCGGCGTGTGCCTCGATAAGTACGACAAGAAGCACGGCCTGAAGCACAATGACCTTGCCCGCGCACAGTACAAGCACTGGCGCAGCGTGCAGACCGGTGTGCCGGAGCTGCTGAGCGCAGCCGACAGAAAGCTGCTCGGCCTGTAAGCGGGAGGAGGTGACGGGGCGGGCATTCACCCACCCCCTTCCGATGAATACAGATATTATTGTGGCCATTATTACGGGCGGCATGGCGCTGATCGGCGTGATGATATCCAACCTTGCGGCCAGCCGCCGAACGGATGAGGCGATCAAAACCTCGCAGGCGGTGACCGAGGCCAAGCTGGAAGATCTGACGCGTGAAGTGCGCGAGCACAATCATTTTGCGCAGCGTATGCCGGTGGTCGAGGAGCAGATCAAAGTGATTAACCATAGGCTGAAGGACTTGGAACAGGAGGAATAACAATGAGCGAAAAGACTAAGCTGTGGATTAAGGCGGCAGGTGTGCGTGCGGTCAAGACCGTAGCACAGTCCGCAATCGGCGTGATTGGCGCCGCGGCCGCCATGGGCGAGGTGAACTGGGCAATGGTGTTTTCCGGCGCGGCGCTGGCGGGCATCGTGTCGCTGCTGACCAGCGTCGCGGGCCTGCCCGAAGTCAAGGCGCAAACGGAGCAATAATCCGAACAGGACATTGATATTCTTCGTAAAATGAAAAAGCCGCCCAAAGGCGGCAAATTGACACAGCGCGGCGCGCGATGATATAATATGTCGGGCGCTGTCGTTCCCAGCGGCGGGCGGTTGACCACTCTCCTGTAAAAAGGAGGTGGTGCATATGGGGATGAAACTATTTCGTTTCTTCGTATGTATAGCAGTTTTGCTTTACATATTCACCATAAATGCAAAGTAACCGCCCCATCGACCAAAATGTAGCGGTTACTTTGTAACAACTGATTTTGGGTCAGCCGTCTGCCGACAGCGCCCCTTGCATAAGATATTATACCACGCGTCCCGCCAAAGTCAAGGTGGGGCGTTTTCTTTGCCCCGGAGAGGAGGATGTAGAAGTACAATACATCTTGGACAGTTGAATAAAAAAGGATGAAGGATAGAGCCTCATCGGTTAAAGTTGAGTTGCGACACTTAACTTGACGAAAAGGGGGCCATATCCTTCATGAGCAAGAGTATAACACAGGACATGGCGTATCGGCAATCTCTAATGAAGTACGCAGAGAAATACGGCGTCAGTCGCGCCAGCCGGAAGTACAACAAAAGCCGGTCGTACATTTACTTCTGGAAAGCTCGATGGGATGGCACGGTGAAATCTCTGTCCTGCCAGTCCCGGCGGCCGCACGGCCATCCCAATCAGCACACAGATGCAGAACTGAAACTAATCCGCAATATGCGCCGCCGCAATCCCAACCTTGGCATGGTGGAGCTGTGGCATCGGCTGCGGCTACGTGGTTATACCCGCCGTCCGGAGAGTTTGTTCCGAGTCATGCGCAAATTGGGGCTATTTCCTGATGCTTCAAAGAAAAAAGTGTATAAACCAAAGACTTACGAGCAGATGACCTATCCCGGCCAGCGGGTCCAGGTGGACGTAAAGGTGGTGCCCCGCAAATGTATTGCAGACTCGCAACTCCGCCTCTACCAGTACACTGCCATTGACGAGTTTACCCGCCTGCGATTTCTGGCTGCTTACCCAGAGCAAAACACCTTTTCTTCCACTGATTTCCTGAAAAAGTTGTTCAAGTGGTACGCCCGCCGAGGCATTCGGGTGGAATGCGTCCAGACGGACAACGGTTTTGAGGTCACCAACCGCTTTTCCAACAGCAGGCGGGATCTGCCCACCCTGTTTGAGGTCACCACTGCCGAGCTGGGCATCCGGCATAAGCTCATCCGTCCCTACACCCCACGCCACAACGGCAAGGTGGAGCGTAGTCACAGGGAGGATCAAAAGCGTTTCTATTCTTCCCACTGCTTTTACTCCCTCCAAGACTTCACAAAGCAGCTTGCTGTCCATAACCGCTGCTCCAATAACTTTCCCATGAGGCCTCTGGGTTGGCTTTCTCCTTTAGAGTTCACTGTCCAATATGTTTGACAAACCTACAGGGCGTTTTCTTTACCCCGGAGAGGAGTGCGTATGAAAATTTTACTGATTGCAGGGCATGGCGGCAGTCCATATGATTCTGGCGCAGTCGGCTGCGGCTACACAGAAGCCGTCGAGACCCGCCGTATGGCGACCGCCATCGCGCCACTGCTGCGCAATTACGGCTTTGAGGTCGTGATGTACGACCAGAAAAACGACGCCTACAAAGTGCTGAAGAACGGCGGCAGCCTGCCGCTGTCCGGGGTAGGCTATGTGATCGAGCTGCACCTCAACGCGGCGGCAAACGACCCCACGGGCAACGGCAAAACCACGGGCGTGGAGGTGCTGGTGCATACCGGGGAGACCGGCATCACGGTGGAGCAGGCAATCTGCCGCCGCATCGCGGCACTGGGCTTTACCAGCCGGGGTGTCAAGCGGCGCGGCGATTTGCTGGTGATGAATACCGTGCACCGCAAGGGCATCAGCCATGCGCTGATTGAGACGTGCTTTGTGGACGACGCGGACGATATGAAGCTATACAAGGCGAAGTTTTACGACATTGCGCACGCGATTGCGGACGGCGTGGCGGAAGGCTTCGGCAAAACGGTTGAGAAGGAGGACGACGAAGTGGTCGAAAAGAAAACTGTCTGCATTGACGGCAAGAACTACACTTGCGACGTGATTGAGAAGGCGGGCTATAATTATGTTCAGCTGGCAGATTTGGCGCAGGCGGGGTACGGCGTGACGTATGATGCCAAGACAAAGGTGCCGGGCATCGTTGCGCCGCAGACGCGCGCAGCCGTACCGGATGCGGACAGCGAGGTGCAGGCGGCAATCAAGGCATTGCAGGCCGCGTGTGGTTTAGAAGAAAGCACGATGGAGTATTTGCTCAAATACCGGTACGGCGATGCGCTGGTCAAGAAGCTGGCCGCCGCCGTGAAATAACGGTGTTCAATTTGGACACAGGAAAGCCCCGACCGGATGGTCGGGGCTTAATTTGTACATGTTTGATCATTCAAGGGTAAACTTGAGCATAAATAGCAGTATGGGTGAAGGGAAAATCCTTTGTGGATAAACATAACGTTTCCAGATAGATTGCGGTAATAGGTCGTGAATAAACATGAGGTGAGCCTATGTGTAAGCGGTGGAGAATTTTACGGAAAGTTATTGAATTTTACGGTATTCGTGATAAAATAATTGTGAAAGACTAACTATTAAAAGTCAAGGCTAAAAATATGGATTGGCAAAAAACGTAGACGGATCAAAAAAGGTATAGCAAAGCTGACGTCCGTTAGGACGCCTCCGCAGAACTATGAAAGCAACGAGGTTATGCTGCGGCATAGGGTCTCTGGGACTTCTCCATGGCGTAGATAAGGCGCACCAGCTTTTTGGCGGCATGAGAAATCGCTACGTTGTAGTGCTTGCCTTCGGCTCGCTTCTTGGCGAGATAGGCAGAGAAGGTTGGATCCCAAAGGCAAACGTATTTAGTAGCGTTGTAGATCGCATAGCGCAGATATCTGGAGCCGCGTTTCTCCATGTGCGAGTAAGTCCCGGATAAGGAGAGTTGTCCGGATTGGTAAGTAGACGGCGACATACCGGCATAGGCCAAAATCTTATCCGGAGAATCAAAGCGAGAGAAGTCACCAATCTCGGCCAGGATCATAGCGCCCATGCGAATGCCAATGCCGGGGATGGTTGTAATGGGAGAATGAATTTCATCCATCATAATCTGAATGGCCGCTTCAATGTCGTCAATTTCCGCATCCAGTTCCCGAATCAACCGGATGGTATGCTGTAGCTCCAGAGATTTAGCGGGCATAACAGAGCCAACAGAGAGTCTGGCAGCATCTCGAAGTTCCGTTGCCATATCCCGTCCGTAGTGCCCTCTGGATGCTTCTTTCAGGAGTGTCTTCAACCGAGTCAGATGAACACCTGCAATCTGCTTGGCTCCTGGAAACTCGCTAAGAAGTGCGTAAACAGAGGCCATGTGGAGAGTTGGAACCAACTTTTCCAGTTCAGGAAACAAGATGGTAACCAAACGAGAAACAGATTGCTTTAGCTTAGCCCTCTCTTTAACCTTATCGAATCTGTATCTTGTGAGTGACTTCAGTTCCTCATTGTGGTATGCTGTGTCCGTGTAGGACTTGAGGTCCACATCAGACATGAGCATAGTTGCAATGGTTCGTGCATCAACACGGTCTGTCTTCGTTTTGCGAAGGCTGAGGCTTTTACGGTAAAGGTTGGTGTGCAGCGGATTGATGACGTAGGTGGCCAGATCTTTGTCAAGCAGAAATCCGAGGATGTTGTAGCTGTAGTGTCCGGTAGCCTCAAGTCCTACTTTTATTATGTCTTGAGGTCTGGTGCAGAGACGAATCGTCTGCAAGAGGGTGTCAAAGCCTTCCGCATTGTTTTGGATGGTGAACACATCCGCAAGGACTTCGCCGTCCGAGCTGAGGATGAAGCAGTCATGCTTGTCCTTGGCCACGTCAATTCCCACACAGATCATAATGATACCTCCAAAGGATTTATTTGATGCTGAATTCCACAGGACGCTTTACGCTTGTAACCTTGTTCAACATAAACCGTCTGGCGGTATCTAACTGATTAACAAACTGGTAAAGGACTGTGGTTGGAGCCTTTCGTGAACCGTCTTGCGGTAGGAGGTGCGAACCAATCCACAGCATCCCTTACAGTGTAGCACAGACCTTGGAGAGGGTCCCTAAAAACTACTACTCTATAATACAAGGAGGTGAGCGTATGTATTCCGCGAAGCAAGTTGCTCAATATATCATCAACAAGTGTTCGGTCGAGGAAAGACCGGTAAGCAACCTAAAACTTCAAAAGCTACTTTACTTTGTTTGGATCGAGTATCGCAAACGTGCGGATAAGAAATTATTTGATGATAAGATCTATGCGTGGCAGTTTGGCCCGGTCGTTCCGGAAGTGTATTATGACTACTGTGCTTATGGTGGCATGGATATCGACAGACGGTATGATAATGATGAGATAGGAATTAGGGCGGAGGATAAAGCGGTTTTGGATGCATCGCTCGCCGGATATCTGAATTGTTCGGTCAGCCGACTGGTCAGCATGACGCATAAACGTGGAAAACCGTGGTATCAGATATACGTTGAACAAGGAGGCGTTAAGCAGGAAATTCCTTTCAGCTTAATTGAGCAGATGGAGTGCCAGTGATGTTATCTGAACAAACAAGAGAGCGCGAAGCCAAGTTAATAAATCTGCTGAAAGAGTTGTCAAATGAAGCAATAGATGAAGATCAATGTGAAGAAATGGCCCACCGATTTAAAGAAATGAACCGCTACCCGTCAAGAGGACAGTGAAAAAGTATAAAGTTTTCCCGGCCGGCAGCCTGTAGGTTGCTGGCCGCTTTTTATGCAGTGAGGCATAACTGGTGCTTCTC
>NZ_JBQKJP010000044.1:0-23259 GCF_052117205.1 Candidatus Agathobaculum pullicola
GTTTGTCAAGAACTTTTTTCATTTCTTTTCAAACTTTTTCGACCCCGCCGCCTCTCACCGAAGCAGCTTGATTAGTATACTCCCCTTTCCGACTTTTGTCAACACCTTTTTCTATATTTTTTCCTTTTTTCCAATCGCAATATTATCGGCAAATATATTTGCTACTTCTACGCTTATATCCTCAGTCAGTTCTGACGCAGGCCTATACAGGAAGCACAGCATGCCAAGCATTATACATATTCCCAAAGGGACAAACAATGGTATGTCATCTTGGAACGAATAGCAAGCAATATTGCGACCTTAGACCTGCACATCATGTGTCGGTCGGGGTAGCTCGTCTCCCATATATGAAGCGCAGACACTCTTGCAGGAAAAGAAATGCCGCCCGCTGCTTAGACGGACGGCATTTTCGTTCTGCTTCTGTCGATTCCACTTATGCCTGCTTCATCAGTTCAGCAAGCACCATGACCTTATCTACGTTTCCTTCAACCGTAATTTTTCCTTCCGCAATCGCAACCTGAGGAATCAACTTACCATTAAGGATTTTTTCCATGTTCGTCAAACTACCCGAAACACAAGCGTCACGGTCAATATACTCATAGGGCATAACAGATAGCACACCATTGAGTATCTCGATGTAAAACACACCTGTAACCTTACCGGTCAGATTGAACTGAACCGCAACTTTTCCCTGCGTTCCGGCAATATCCGTTTTGCTGAGTTTGCTATAGATTTTACCAATCAACTGATCTACGGTCATTGGAATCGCCCCCTGCTCGTATTTGTAATTCTATTATACTTTTTTTTTCAAAAAAAGCAAGTATCTTCTAATACTTTATCAGCTAAAATCTATAGTCCTCTCTCATTTCAGCTTTTTCGGATGAACTGGTGATGACAATGCGGGCAAGTGATATTGATTTTTCCTCTGCCGCGCGGCACACGCAGCCGCTGTTTGCACTGCGGGCACTTGAAATATCGATGTGTTTTTCTATCCCGAAAGCGCAAAATCATATTGCGCAGACGATTTGAAACCGGCCCCCATCGACGCAGAAACCACTGGTTTTCCGCATAACGAGCCTGAATATTGCGCGAAAATATGCGGAAATAGCACAAAAACAGCAATGCCAGAATGAAAATACCAATCCATTTCCATCCGCTTATCCACTCAATAATGATCAGAACCAGCCCAAGCAGAAGCAACGCATGATTCAGCTGATCACTTCCGTATCTTCCCGCCATGAAACGGCGCAAAAAATCCATCACTCGACCGCTTCCTTTCCAACATGGTCATACATCAGGGCAAGCACTTCGTCTCGTCCATTTCCCTTTTCAGCCGAAAACGGGATAACCGGCACTTCCGCCGGCAGCAAAAGCGTCTGACGAATCTCCGCCAGATTTCCCTCCAGCTGACTTTTTTTGATTTTATCGAGCTTATTTGCAATCACAACCCAAGGCTTGTCAGAGGCGCGAAACCATTCCGCCATGGTTACGTCGTCCCGTGTCTGCTTGTGCCGGATATCTACAATTTGTACGCCCAGCGTAAGCAAATCCATCGCAAAGTAGGATTCCATCAGCGCGCCCCAGCGCTGCTGCTCCGCTTTGGATACACGCGCATAACCATAGCCCGGCAAGTCAACCAGATACATTTTCCTGTCAATCAAAAAATAGTTGATGTGTATGGTTTTTCCCGGCTGCGCACTGACGCGTGCAAAATTTTTCCGGTTGAGCAGCTTATTGATTACCGAGCTCTTCCCGACATTGGATTTGCCCGCGAACACAATTTGCGGCAGCGCATCCTTCGGAAAATCACTCTCTTTGACCGCTGAGCGCAAAAACTCCACATTATGCAGGTTGAGCACCGGTTTTTGCTTGTCCATCATTGCATCACCGCCGTTGCCGCTGTATCGGACTGCCGCGCCACCGAATTGCGCGATGTTTTCTTTCTTTTGCGCGGCCGACGTGTAAAGTCGATTGCGGTCTCCATTACCGTATCCATATGCTCGGCCGTGACAAACTCCAGCTTCTCCCGCACCACCGGTTCAATGTCCTGCAAATCCGACTCGTTATCCTTGGGAATAACGACCGTACGGATACCTGCGCGGTAAGCGGCCATGGTCTTTTCCCGCAAGCCGCCAATCGGCAGCACACGTCCACGGAGCGTAACCTCACCGGTCATTGCCACGTCATGACGCACCGGCGCTTCGGTCAGCGCAGACACCAGCGCCGTTGTGATGGTCACGCCCGCAGAGGGACCGTCTTTCGGCACCGCCGCTTCCGGAAAGTGGATATGCAGGTCGTTGTCTTTATAGAACATCGGGTCGATGGAAAGCTCATTTGCCCGAGAGCGAACGAACGTCACCGCCGCCTTCGCGCTTTCCTGCATCACCGTACCCAGATTGCCGGTCACTTCAATCTTACCCGTGCCGGGAACAACAGCGACCTCTACCTCCAGCATTTCACCACCGACGCTGGTCCATGCCAGACCGTTGACGATACCCACCGCGTCCTTTTTGGTAACGACATCGTCCTTGTATCGTGCCACGCCCAACAGTTCCTCCAGATTTTTCTCCGACACCGTCAGACGTCGCCCACCGTCCGTTATATGCTTGGCTGCCTTTCGGCAGATTTTCGCCAGCAACTGCTCCAAGCGTCGTACGCCGGCCTCCCGCGTATACCGCGAAATCACCAGTCCCAACATCTTTTCAGAAATCACAAGCTGACCCTTTTTCAGTCCATGCTTTTCCATCTGTTTGGGAAGCAGATGATGCAGCGCAATCTGACGCTTCTCCTCCTCGGTATACGAGGACAGCTCAATGACCTCCATACGGTCGAGCAGCGGCCGCGGCACAGTGGATAAGTCGTTTGCTGTGGTCAGAAACAGTACGTCCGACAGGTCAAATGGCAGTTCGATATAATGGTCACGGAATGCAACATTCTGCTCGGTATCCAATACCTCCAGCATGGCAGCTGCCGGATCCCCCCGAAAATCATTGCCCATCTTATCGATTTCATCCAACAACAGCAGCGGATTGGACGTGTCTGCGCGACGCAGTGCATCCATAATGCGTCCGGGCATCGCTCCGATATAGGTCTTACGGTGGCCGCGGATATCCGCTTCGTCGCGTACGCCGCCCAAGCTCATGCGCGCATAATTACGCCCCATTGCCTCCGCAATGGATTTTGCAATCGAGGTTTTGCCCACGCCCGGCGGGCCAACCAGACACAGCACCTGCCCCCGCAGGTCGGGCGCAAGCATCTTGACCGCCAGAAACTCCATAATGCGCTCCTTGACCTTCTTTAATCCATAATGATCGCGGTCCAGAATTGCCTGCGCCTCGCCCAAATCCAGCCGTTCCTCGCTCTTCTTATTCCACGGCAAATCCAGTACGGTATCCAGATAGGTGCGGACCACACCCTGCTCCGCGCTGGAACCGCTCAGTTTGGCAAAGCGGTCCACTTCATGGATCAGCTTGTCCTCGCACTCCTGCGGCAGGCGCATATCCAGAACACGTTTCCGATAGGCCTCCGCCTCCGCAGCCGTGTCCTGCTCACCCAGTTCGCTCTGGATCACCTTGATTTGCTCACGCAAATAGTATTCCCGCTGATTTTTGTCAATCTGCGTTTTCAGCTCGTCCTGAATTTCATTTTCAATTTTGAGGATTTCAGTCTCCTCACCCAGCAGCCGAATAACCATCGCCAGACGGCGTGTGACATTCAGCTCCTCCAGAATTTCCTGCTTTGCTTCCACTTCGACCGACAGGTTCTGCATGATATAATCCGCCAGCCACCCCGGCTCACCACCTTCCGCGACGGTCATCTCGACATCCTGCGAAATACGACCCGCATACTGCGCATATTCTGCAAAGCGCTCCTGCGCCGTGCGCACAAGCGCCTGCGCCCGCCGCTCCGTCACGCCGATGACGTAATCACTCAGCTCCTCAACCTCAGCATAGATGCAGTCCTCCTGCTTTTCCGGCACCGTAAACTGATGGGCCACTGCACGGCTGCTGCCCTCGACAAGCACTCGAATATTATCGCCCGGCAACCGCAAAATCTGCCGCACCATACATATCGTACCGATTTGGTACAAATCACCCGGCCCAGGCACATCGGTTTTCAGCTCACGCTGCGCCGTCAGGAAGATCATCTGTCCATTCTTTATCGACGCTTCCAGCGCACGAATCGACATCAGTCGCCCAACGTCGAAATGAATAATCATATTGGGAAAGGCGGTCAAGCCGCGCAGCGGCAACACTGGCAGCCGCTTGAGCTCCGCCCTGGTTCTTTCAATCATAGTTCTCTCCTCACACGCGGAAAAATAATAGATAGAGTCAGTATAGTATATTTTTCTCGTTTTGTAAAGCATGCGCATGCAGCAAAAGACAAAAAACGCGGGTGAAACCAGCGGTTTCCCCACGTTTTTTTGCCACTTTATGCGCTTTTTGTTGGTTTTGAACGTTTTTCTCCCTTTTTCGAGGACGCGGTTCCGGAAGGAAGCGCTGCGCGCCCGCTATGTTCGAGCAACGGTTCTCCTTCCCCCGTCACAGTTTCCCGTGTGATAACCACGCGAGAAACGCTTGTATCGGACGGAATACGGAACATAATATCCGTCATCACGCTTTCCAGCACACCGCGAAGTCCACGCGCACCCGTCTTGCGCGCAAGAGCGGTCTTGGCGACCTCTTCAAGCGCATCGGGCGCAAACTCCAGCGTTACGCCATCCATGGCCAGCAAAGTCTGATACTGCTTGACCAGCGCGTTCTTCGGCTCCTGCAAAATACGCACCAAGGCTTTCTCGTCCAGCGTATCCAGCGAAACCACCGCCGGCAAGCGGCCAATCAGCTCGGGAATCAGGCCATACTTCATCAGGTCATGCGGCTCAATCTGGGCAAGCAGTTGATCGGTCTGATCTTCCTGCTGGCTCTTGACCTCAGAGCCAAAGCCCATGCCCTGCTTTCCGATTCGCTTCTGGATGATACCCTCAATACCGTCGAACGCACCGCCACAGATAAACAGAATATTGGTCGTATCAATCTGAATAAATTCCTGATGCGGATGCTTGCGGCCGCCCTGCGGCGGCACATTGGCCGTCGTGCCTTCCAGCATCTTGAGCAGCGCCTGCTGCACGCCCTCACCCGAAACATCGCGTGTAATAGAGGGATTTTCGCTCTTACGGGCGATCTTGTCAATCTCATCGACATAGATAATACCATGTTCCGCCAGCTCGACATCAAAGTCGGCTGCCTGAATCAGGCGCAGCAGAATATTTTCCACATCCTCGCCCACATAACCGGCTTCGGTCAATGTGGTGGCGTCCGCAATTGCGAAGGGCACCTGCAAAGTCTTTGCCAGCGTCTGCGCCAGCAACGTTTTACCCGAACCGGACGGACCGAGCATCAGAATATTGGATTTCTGCAATTCCACATCGGTTTCCGGATGATAAATTCGTTTATAGTGATTGTACACTGCAACCGAAAGCGCAATTTTCGCGCGCTCCTGTCCGATAACATATTCATCCAGCACCGCCTTGAGTTCCTGCGGTGTGGGCAACTTTTCCGGCTCAAGCACCGTCTGCTCTGCGCGATCTTCCGGCGCGAAATCCAGTTCATCCTCCAGGATGCTGGTGCATACGCCGATGCACTCATCGCAGATATATACGCCAGGGCCTGCAATCAACTTGCGGACACGTCCCTGCGGCTTTCCGCAAAACGAACATTTCAGCGTCTTATCATCATCAAAATTCGGCATTTGGCACCTCTACCCTATACTTATCAATGCTTGTCGAACACCTTGTCAATAAGGCCGTATTCCACCGCTTCCTCTGCGGACATGAAATTATCACGCTCGCAGTCAGCAGTGACCACCTCAATCGGCTTGCCGGTGTTTTCCGACAAAATCTTGTTCATTCGCTTCTTGATAATCTCAAGACGCTTGAGGTGAATAGCCATATCGGTAATCTGTCCCTGCGTACCAGCGGACGGCTGATGAATCATAATTTCCGCATTTGGCAGCGCATAACGCTTTCCCTTTGCGCCCGAGGATAGCAAAAATGCACCCATAGACGCCGCCATACCGATGCAGATGGTCGATACGTCGCACTTGATATAATTCATTGTATCATAAATCGCCATACCTGCCGTAACCGAACCGCCCGGGCTGTTGATATACAGAGAAATATCCTTATCCGGGTCCTGTGCTTCCAGATACAGAAGCTGCGCTACAACCAGCGAAGCGGTCGTATCGTTGACCTCCTCGCACAGCATCACAATACGGTCGTTGAGCAGACGGGAATAAATATCAAACGAACGCTCGCCGCGGCCGGTCTGTTCAATGACCATTGGGACTAAACTCACTTGGAAAACTCCTTTCGAGAATTCGATGCAAACCATAGTTTCCATCGAGCGACGCCCTTGCCTGCAATGGCCGGAAGGGCTATTGCGACCAAAGCAGGTTTCCGATACAGACGGAAACCATCTTTGGCCTTTGTATAAAAAGCGCGGGCAACGCTCGCGCTTTTTATGAAACCAGCCATATAGCGGCCGGTTTCTGTTTGACTGCGCATGCGCGCGGGAAACGGATTACTCCGCAGTCTCTTCGGCTGCCTCTCCGTCCGCCTTCTTCTTAGAAGATGCCTTCTTCGCCTTGGCATGCTTCTTGATGAACTCCAGCGCATTGGAGATCTTCAGATCGTCGCTCAGCGCCTCAGCAGTTACAATGGACTTGACCTTTTCCACATCCATCTTGTACTGCTCCGCCATCTTAGCATATTCCTCTTCCATTTCCTTGTCGGAAACTGCGATGGACTCCAGCTCCGCTACCTTTTCGAGTGCCAGACGGATCTTCACCTGACGCTCCGCCTGTGCCTGGAACATCGCGCGGAAGGCACCCATCTCGGTGCCGCTCATGGTCAGATACTGCTCGAGCGTCATGCCCTGCATCTGCACACGATAGCGGAAATCCTGAACGATGGAGTCAATCTGGTTCTCGATCATAGCCTGCGGGATGTCCGCCTTCAGGTTTGCGATCACCGCGTCAAGCACCTTTTCCTCAAAGGCATGGTCTGCCGCTTCCTGACGCTCCTTCTTCAGGCGGTCGGAAATCTCCTTCTTCAGGTCATCCAGCGTCTCGCAGGTCTCGGAAACGTCCTTTGCGAACTCATCGTCCATCTCCGGCAGAATGGTTTCCTCCACCTTGTGTACCTTGCACTTAAACACAGCTTCCTTGCCGGCCAGCTCCTTGGCATGGTAATCCTCCGGGAAGGTAACGGTGACGTCCTTCTCGTCGCCCGCCTTGCAGCCAATCAGCTGATCCTCAAAGCCCGGAATGAACGTACCCGAACCCAGCGTCAGCGCATGATGCTCCGCCTTGCCGCCCTCAAAGGCAACGCCGTCCACAAAGCCCTCAAAGTCGATATCAACTGTATCGTTCTTCTTTGCCTTGCGGTCAACGGTCTCGGTGCGCGCGTTGCGCTGCGCCAGACGATTCAGCTCCGCCTTCACGTCCGCTGCCAGAACCTTTACGGTCTCCTTCTCAACCTCAATGCCCTTGTACTCGCCCAGTTCAACCTCCGGCTCAACCGGAACCTTGGCGATGATAGTCAGGCCACCCTCTTCCGCCGGGTCGCCCAGATCGACGTCCGCACGGCCAACCGGCTTAATGCCGGACTTCTCAACGGCCATTTCCATAGCCTCGGGATATATGATATTGAAAGCCTCTTCAAAGAACACGCCTTCGCCATACAGCTTTTCGATCATCTTGCGGGGCGCCTTGCCCTTACGGAAGCCCGGAACTGTGATATTCTTGCCGGTCTTCTTAAACGCCTTATCCTTGGCAGCCTCAAACTCTGCCTTGGTGATTTCGATGGTCAGCGCAACGACGCTGTGCTCCTGCTTTTCCGTGTTTTTCAGTTCCATGTTGCCAAACTCCTTACTTCAATACTTCTATTGTATCTAAATCATTCTACCAGATTATTCTGTAGATTTCCATACTTTTTTCTACTTTTTCAAAAAAACCGGGGTGAAATCCACATGATCGCCCGAAACCAGTCGCCACTCGATTCCGTCGTGCACGCCCTCGACCGCCCAGCGCAGGCTTTCCGAATGTAAATGGCCATAAATACAGCGCGAAACACCATATCTCTGCATCAATTCAATCATCGGACCGCACCGGAAATTCGCGTAAAGAGGCGGATAATGCAGAAAACAGATGATTTCCTCGGGCTGCTGCGCGGTCGCCAGCTTCAGAGACGCTTCCAAGCGCAGCAGCTCGCGCCGAAATATCTTCTCGTTATGCGAGTCAGAAAAATCCTCTTCAAACGGCCAGCCCCGCGTACCGCACAGCGCAGTCTGTCCATAGAAAAAGCAATTATTATGCAGGAAATCAATCGAGACAAACCCATTTTCCTCTAAAAAACGGTGCATTTTTGCCGCCGTCTCCCACCAGAGGTCGTGGTTTCCTTTAAGGATGAGTTTACGTCCGGGCAGCGACTCCAGCAGCGCGAAATCCCCCCGCGCTTCTGCAAGGCTGATGCCCCACGAGATATCGCCGCCTAAAACGACTGTGTCCTCCGGCAAAACCAGCGCGTTCCAGTTCTTCACAATCTTTTCCGTATATCCCTGCCATCGCCCGCCGAAAATATCCATCGGCTTTTGCACGCCCGTCGCCAAATGCAGGTCGGCCAGCGTATACAGCGCCATGCTTACAGATCCTTCAGCAGGTCGACCGTGGACAGGATCTCCGCCTTGTCCACCACGCGGTCAAAACGCGGCTGCTTGCTTGCCAGCGCGGCCAGCGGCGCAGGCGCGGCAACACCGGTCAAATCGGTCAAAACGCCAAGCTGGGACACGTCATCCTTATCCAGCGTACCGCCCAGCGCCTCGATCACCGAACGGCAGAACTTAAACGGTGAGGCGGTAGAGGCAATAACGGTCGGCGTCTGGTCGCCCGTGCGCGCGCGGTAGTCCTCATAAACGCGCACCGCGACCGCCGTATGCGTATCGCACAGATAGTGCTCACGCTCCCACAGCGCGCGAATGGTCTCCGCAGTCTGCTTATCATCGCAGCAGCCCGCATCGAAATCCGCGGCAATCTTCGCAAATACCGCTTCCGGCGCCTGATAGCTGCCGTCCGTCGCCAGACGCTGCATCAGCTCCGCGACCAGCTTATCGTCAAAGTCGGACGCGAAGAACAGCAGGCGCTCCAGATTGGACGAAATCAAAATATCCATCGAGGGCGAAGTGGTGGTATAGAAATCACGGTTTTTGTCATAAATGCCGTTTTTCCCAAAAAAGTCGGTCAACACGTTATTGCGGTTGGACGCACAAATGAACTTGTTCACCGGCAGGCCCATGCGCTTTGCGATGTATGCCGCAAGGATATTTCCAAAGTTGCCGGTCGGCACACAGACGTTGATTTTCTCACCCATCTTAACCGCACCGGACTTCACCATATCGCAATAGGCCGAAACGTAGTAGGCGATCTGCGGCGCGAGGCGGCCCCAGTTAATAGAATTTGCCGAGGAAAGCATCATGCCCTCGCGGTCGAGCTTTGCGCGCGTCTCCTCATCCGTAAAGATACGCTTGACCGCGCTCTGTGCGTCGTCAAAATTACCGCGGATAGCAACGACCTCAACATTCGCGCCCTCCTGTGTCACCATTTGCAGCTTCTGCATGGGCGACACGCCGTCGACCGGATAGTACACCATGATTTTGGTGCCTTCCACGTCGTGGAAGCCGTCGAGCGCGGCCTTGCCGGTATCGCCCGAGGTCGCAACCAAGATGCAGGCTGTACGCGTCTCGCCGGTTTTGCGCAGCGAAGCGGTCAGCAGGTGCGGCAGCATCTGCAGCGCCATGTCCTTAAACGCACAGGTCGGTCCATGCCACAGCTCCAGCATATATTTTCCGTCTGCCAGCGCCACCACCGGCGCGGTATCCTTGCCGCCGAATTTGTCGTCCGCATAGGCCTTTGCCGCGTACTGCGCCAGCTCCTCACCCGAAAAATCGGTCAGGAACTTGCCGAGAATACGCGCCGAGCGTCCCTTGTAATCCAGATTAGCCAGCGCGTGCCAATCCTCCGCTGTCAGCGTGGGGAACTCCGTCGGACAGTACAGACCGCCGTCCGGCGCAATACCATTTGCAATCGCGTAGGCCGCGGAGACCTTGCGCGCCTTGTCTCTTGTGCTTACATATTCCATTGATTCAAACCTCCGCCGTTTTTTGATGGGTATATTACAGCATTTTTTGTATAAACGAATATAAATTGTTATAAAACAAGTCATCAACCACAGTCTGCGGATATCCCCGTGCGAGCATGCGATCGGCAAGCTGATATAGGTCCTTAGGACCGCCAATCCCCGCGGGAAGCTCATCGCAGCCGTCAAAATCACAGCCAAGCGCGATGCTTTTCTCCCCGCTCATGCCGAGAAAATGCTCAATATGCCCGATGACATCATCGAGCACCGCACCGCCCTGCCGCACGAGAAACGGCGCATACAGGTTGATGCCCGCCAGACCGCCCCGCCGCACAATCTCGATAAACTGTGCATCCGTCAGGTTGCGCGGATGGCGGCACAACACGCGACTGTTACTGTGTGACGCAACGAACGGGCCATCGATTATTTCACACACATCCCAAAACCCGCGCTCGGACAGATGAGACACGTCCACGATGATACCTTTATCGGCACAGTCCCGCACCAGCCGCTCTCCTTGGGCTGTCAGGCCCTCCTCCTGATCGACTGCGGACGAACAGCCGAAGCGGCTGCGGTAATTCCATGTAAGGGTCAGCAAGCGCACCCCCGCGTCATAAGCGGCGCCCAGCGCATCCGGCCGGTCAGGGAGCAGCTCCGCCCCTTCGATGGATAAAAACGCCGCTGCTTTACCCGCGTCTGCCGCCTTCTGCAAATCCGCTGCGGAGCGGCAAAACATCAGCCAGTCGGCGTTGTCGGCAAACTCACTTTTGGCCGTCCACAGCATGCGGCCGAGTCGCTCATCCGCCGGGGTGTCCAACAGGCAATCACGGTCATGCGCCTGCGTGTCAGTCGGCGCTCGCGCACCACAGAACAGGGCGAAAAACTGCGCGTAATGTGTATAGCGCTCCACAGCCGCGAAATTCACATGCAGGTCGTTTTCCCGCAGGTGTTTTCCGGTTTCACAACATTCATACAGGGTGTCGCAGTGCAGGTCAAACAGCTTCATTCTCACCCTCCAAACGCATTCTCCAGATGATAGATGCGCGGCGCGACGGTCGCTCCCTCCTCGCCGTACACCTCAACTACGTCGAAGCGCGGCTGCAGCCCGGACGGATGCTGCTGCAGCCACAGCGCGGCAGCGGCTGTAATACGCTGCTGCTTGGCAGCTGTAACAGCCTCACGGGCGGCGGCGAAACGATCGCTTTTGCGCGTCTTTACCTCGACGAACACAATATATTCCCCGCGCGACGCAATGATGTCGATTTCCCCCAAGCGAGTGCGAAAATTGGTTTCGACTGTGCGATATCCTGCACGCTCCAGATAGTCGCGTGCAGTGCGTTCTCCCCATGCGCCCTTCATCGCGGCGCCTCGGGATGCTTTTGGTAAAACTTCTTCAAAAATGTGTGCCGATGAATGGGGCATGGCCCGTGCTCAAGCAGCGCCGCATCGTGTGCGCGCGTTTCATAACCTTTATGTTTCTCAAAGCCGTAGACCGGATAACGTGCGGCAAAATCGCGCATCAACCGGTCACGTGTCACCTTTGCGATGATGGATGCCGCCGCAATGCTCGGAATCCGCGCGTCGCCGCCCACTACACATTCGTATGGCAGGGATAATCCCTCCGAGCGGTTCCCGTCCACGTAGACAAAGTCCGCCGGCTGCGGCAACCCCTCGACCGCCTGCCGCATAGCACGATAGGTCGACTGCAAAATGTTAATTTCGTCAATCGTCTTTTCATCGACCAGCGATACTGACCACGCGATTGCGTTCTCAGTAATGACATCAAACAGCGCCTCTCGTTTTTTCTCGCTGAGCTTTTTGGAGTCGTTCAGCCCCTCGATAACAATACCGCCGGGCAGAATGACTGCTGCCGCGCATACCGGTCCCGCAATCGGACCGCGTCCGGCTTCATCGACGCCGCACACAGCGGAATACCCGGCCTTCCACGCCTTCTCTTCATATTCCCACGTCATGGCACATAATCCTCCGGTGTTTCCAGCGTGATGCGCCCCAGCACACCACCCCGAAATTCGTCGAGCAGGATGCGCGCCATACGTTCGGTGTCAATCTCGCCGCCGCGCAGCAGGAAGCCACGCCGCCGTCCGGCCTGCGTCAGCATATCATACCCCGGAAAATCACTTTCCTCGGGCGCTGTCACGCCGTAGCGCTCGGCGATTGCCTGCGGCGCCTGCACGGCAAGCAGCTCCATCAGCTTGCAGCCGAGTGTCTCCACATCCAGAATATCGTCGCGGATTGCACCTGTACATGCCAGCAGAATGCCCACGCGCTCATCGTCAAACTTAGGCCATAGGATACCCGGCGTGTCAAGCAGATCAATGCCGCTTTCCACGCGAAACCACTGGCTGCCGCGTGTCACGCCCGGCTTATCCGCCGCCTTGGCGGACTTGCGGCCGAGAATACGATTGATAAAGGTCGATTTACCGACATTGGGGATACCCACGACCATGACGCGCACGGCTTTGCCGACCAACCCTTTTTCATTCCACCCGGCAATCTTATCCGAGAGCAGTGTACGCACCGCATTTGCAAACGCCTGCGTCCCCTGCCCCTTGCGGCTGTCGGTCTCGATGACCGCCATACCCTGCGCGCGGAAATGCTTTGCCCACACAGCTGTTGTTTGAGGGTCGGCTAAATCAATCCGGTTGAGAATCATCAGGCGCGGCTTGCCCGCGGCAATGTCATCCATATCCGGATTGCGCGACACCTGCGGGATGCGCGCATCCACAACCTCGCACACCGCGTCCACCTGTTTGATATATTCCGCCATCTGCCGACGGGTCTTTGTCATATGACCGGGATACCATTGAATATTCATCTTATCACGCTACCGATCCAAAATCACTAAACGGGAACACGACGCTGAGCACATGTCCCAGGACATAGCGCTCATCCACCATACCGAGACTGGACCATCGGCTGTCGGTCGAGCCGTTGCGGTTATCGCCCAGCACATAGATGCAGCCCTCCGGCACGGTTTGCGGATAGGTCAGATCGCCCATGCGCTCAAGTGTATTGATTTTCTCAAAAATGTACGGCTCATCCAGCACCTCACCGTTGACGATCACATCACCCGTCACCGGGTCAATATCCACCGTATCGCCGCCGGTTGCAATCACGCGCTTGACGATCGGTTGGTCGCTGTAAAAGCCTTCCTTTCGCAAAATGACAATATCGCCTTTTTCCGGCGTGTAATTCAGGTTGCTGACCAGCATAATGCTGCGGTCCTGCAAGGTAGGATACATAGATGTACCGTCCACACCGATAAGACGCACAAAGAAAGTAAATACAACAACAAAAAATATCAGCACAGCCATGAGGGATTCTCCCCAGCTAAACAGCTCACTGGAAAAACGCCCCTCGGCTTTTCTTTTTTCTTCGGTCTGTGCTTGCTGCATGATGATTCCTCCAACAAAGATAAACATACGATTTTATTATAGCGGCATATTCTCATCCGCGCAAGACCAAAAACGCCGGGTAGACAAAAACGGGGAGCGCCCGCTCCCCGTTTTTGTTGTTTGGTTGTAAAATCAAACCTTCTCGGCAACCTTAGCAGCCTTACCTACGCGGCCGCGCAGATAGTACAGCTTAGCACGGCGAACCTTACCGCTGCGCACAACCTCGAACTTCGCTACGTTCGGGGAATGTACCGGGAACGTTTTCTCCACGCCTACGCCATAGGAAATACGGCGGACGGTAACCGTCTGGTTTACACCGGCGTGCTTCTTGGCAATGATGATGCCCTCGAAAATCTGAATACGCTCACGGTTGCCTTCCTTGATCTTCGCGTGTACCTTAACGGTATCACCGATCTTGAGTTCCGGCAGATCGCTCTTGAGCTGCTGCTCGGACAATACTTTGACCAGATCCATCTTTCTGTCATCCTTTCGTCTTAGACATTCTTGCCCTATTTTCCCTACAAATAAGCAGAGGAATGCCCGTGTTACCGAAATATAATACCACAACAGCTTGCGCTTTGCAAGTGTTTTTTCTGGGCGAAATCCAATATTTTCACTTTCGCTTGTTTTTTCGGCAAATCATAGTATACTGGTAGTGACTCTATTTGTAAAGGAGCAATTACCATGTGGGCTTATGAAAGCGTTTTTTATCAAATTTATCCGATCGGTTTCTGCGATGCGCCGCGTGTCAACGACGGCATCACCGTCCCGCGCATCAGCAAGGTGGCGGACTGGTCCGAGCATATTGCAAAGCTCGGCTGCAACGCCGTCTATTTCTCTCCGATCTTTGAATCCGACAGCCACGGTTACGATACCCGTGATTTCCGTAAAATAGACTGCCGACTCGGCACCAACAAGGATTTTGCCGCTGTCTGCAAAACGCTGCATGAAAACGGTATCAAGGTTGTGCTCGACGGCGTTTTCAACCATGTCGGCCGCGGCTTCTGGGCCTTCCGCGACGTGCAGGAAAAGAAGTGGGACTCGCCTTACAAGGACTGGTTCCATATCTCCTTTGACGGCAACTCCAATTATAACGACGGCTTCTGGTACGAGGGCTGGGAGGGCCATTACGAGCTGGTCAAGCTCAATCTGAAAAACCCTGCGGTTGTGCAGCATATTTTCGACTGCATCCGTCTGTGGGTGGAGGAATTTGACATTGACGGTCTGCGTCTGGATGTGGCTTACTGTCTGGACAAAGATTTCATCCGTCAGCTTCGCACATTCTGCGACAGCTTCGGACGCGACTTTTTCCTTGTCGGAGAACTCCTGCACGGCGATTACAACCGGTTTGTCGGCGACCAGATGCTGCACTCCTGCACAAATTATGAATGCTACAAGGGCTTGTACTCTTCGATGAACAGTCTGAACCTGTTTGAAATCACCCATTCCCTGCTGCGTCAGTTCGGCCCGGAAAACTGGACGCTGTACCGCGGCAAGCATCTGCTGGATTTCGTGGACAACCATGATGTTACCCGCATTGCATCCATTTTACAAAATCCCAAGCACCTGCCGCTTGTCTATGCGCTGCAATTCGGCATGCCCGGCATCCCCTGCGTGTACTACGGCAGCGAATGGGGCGCAACAGGCGAAAAGCATCAGGGAGACGATGCGCTGCGTCCTTCCTTTGACAAACCGTTGTGGAATGAATTGACCGATTGGATCGCGGCGCTTGCCAAGGCGCATCGCGAGAGTAAGGCGCTGTGCTACGGTGACTTTAAGCAGGTCGTTTTAACCAATAAACAGTGCATCTGGGAACGCATCTTTGAAGACGAGCGCGTGCTGGTTGCAGTCAATATTGACGAAGCGCCGTATGTGGCTCATTTCGATGCGAAATGCGGGCAGGCGGTTGATCTGATTACCGGTAAATCGCATGACTTTGGCGGCGGAAGTGAGCTGCCTCCCTATTCGGCTTTCTTCTGGAAATGCGAGCGATAAGGAAACACACAAAAAAGACGACGCTTATAAGCGCCGTCTTTTTTACATATGTACAGTCATTTAATATAGTCAATCACCAGCGTATAAACCGAGTCGTCGCTCATTGTGGCGGTAAACTCCACCGTGCTGCCATCCCGACGGAATTTCTCAAGCCCTGATGTTGTCAGCGTCAGAGCATTGGAAGAGAGCATATAATCCGTGCCGGCTTCCAATTCCATTTCCGCACCATTACGGACTGTCGTTACACTGCTTACCGTCAGATTGCCCAGCGGCAGCGTAAAGCTCGGCTCTGCCTGCGTGTTTGCATCATACTCGGCAACATAGGCGCGCATACCGGATGGAGTCGAGTCCGTGACCGTCAGATTAAAGGTGCTGATGCTGCCGTTCTTCAGGTCTGCCGAAACCGTATAGGTGCCTGTCCGCAGCTGTGCCAGCACACCGCGGCGCAGCACAAGCGAACGACTCACATTATCAAATTCATAATCGATATCGGAAAATCCCAAAACCACATTGAGGATATCGCTTTGGGATAGGACACCCGGCAGCTTCACGCGTACATCCTGAAAACCGGTTGCCCGATAATACCGGTCAAAGGTAACCGTTTGTACCGATACATCTTCCTCTGAATTGGTGATAGAAAGCGCAATACTCTCCCGTTTTCCATTTGAGAGCGAGAGCGAGAGCGTATAGTCTCCCTTGGCAAGCGATGTCAGGTATGCGGATGAAATCGCAACGCCGGAAGCGGTTTTGGTATAATCAGCAGATTCTTTTAAACCTGTTCCGTTGCAAAAAACAGAGGCTACCGTCACATCATTCGGCACATTGATCGTCACATTCGCTCCCAATGCGGACGGATTTGCCAAATCTACCGCTATACTTTTCGGCACAACACCCGCCGTATTGATACCGCTCATCGTTTTGCCGCCAATGGTCGCGAAAACGCCTTTCTCCATTGCATACCCCGATACAGACACACTGCTGGCAAAGCTCACGCCGTCTACCTGAATATTCGCCTGATAGACTGAACCATAACCGGTGACAGAACTTGGCTTTTCCACTGTCATCTGGTAAATTTGTGTGCCTGCCGTGGTGCTGACCGTGGATTCCCCTGCAAGCGTTATCTCCTCGACATTCGCATCAAGCGTCAGAGAGACTCGTTCCTCACCGCCTACTACAACCTTGGAAAATCCCTCTTCTGTCGGGGCCAAAGATTTTTCATACAGCGTTGCTGCCGATTGTACCTCGGTCTTCCCGATGCGAGCAGCGCCCGTTGCAGTAACCTGCAGCAGGCGCCCCATCGGTGACGAAACAATCATATGATCGCTCGATGTATTCATCATTGTAACCGTTCCGCCGGACACAATAACAGTTCCCTTGACCGTCACATTATTCAGTGTGACCGCATTAGAGCCCAGGCCCTCCGTGATATACAGATCGCCTTGAATGGTAGCGTCGGACAGCGAACAGCTTTCCGAAATGGTGACATTGGCGGTATCGGCTTTCAAATCAGCCCCTGTATACGCTTTGCCCGGAACAGACAACGCAGTTCCCATATAATAGTATAGGATTTTGGCCACTTCGCCGCGCGTTACCACGCGGTTCGGCTGGAACGAGCCATCCGAATATCCCGCCAGAAATCCCTTATCGGCGGCTGCCTTGATGTAGCCCGCGCTCCATCCGGATATCTGGTCGCGGTCAGTAAATGCCAGATCAGAAGGCGAAACATTGCCGGGATCCGCTTTAAACAGACGTCCGACAATGACCGCAGCCTGTTCGCGCGTCACCTTGCCCTCAGGGTCCATTTTATTGTCGCCCACACCATTGATATACTTGTATTTCTTGGCGATTTGCACAGTTTCATAATACCACGCGTTTCTCGGCACGTCGGTATAGGAGATAGCCTCTGTTTGCGTAAAATGGAACGCGCGATTGATGTACCGCATAAATTCCGCACGCGTCATATCACGATCCGGCTCATATTTGCCTGTTGTCGCACTCGGATTGATGACGCCTTCGCGATCGAGATACTCAATGTATGTTTTTGCCCAATGCCCGTCCAAATCGGATGCAGCCGAGGCGAACGGAAGCATTACCGTCAGCATAGCCATACACAGCAAAGCGGATAACAGCCGTTTTTTCATACCCATACAACCCCTTATTGGTGCTGTCAACAGTATACCATACCGAATGGAACTTGACAACCACTATTCTTTTCATACATTTTTGACAAATTCCAAAAACAGACGTCCCTTTCTGCTCACGCCCCCAAATGCAACAATACGCGCCCGGCCCATACCGCGCACTGTCAGCTTATCCCCCTCGCCTATCAACCGTTCCGATTTCAGACAAGGCGCATGATTGACATAAACCACCCCTTTTTCAATGCGCTCCTGTGCGTTTTTGCGCGACATGCCGAACACCAACGCCGCTACACTATCCAGCCGCGGAGAGGCCACCGACCCGCTGCCCGCTATTTCTTGCGCCGGTTTGCAGCGCAGCACTTCCAGCGGCTCGCGCGTCAGGGAAATCTGCTTGCGCCCCGCCTTGGCAAAGTGCAGCAAAATGAACTCGGCCATATCCTCCAGCACAAGAATATCCGCGCCTTCCGCATGCACCAGAATATCCCCCACGACCGCGCGGTCAATTTGCAAACCCATGAGCGCACCCAGATAATCACGATGGGTCAGCGTATCCTCTTTTCGCTTATGCGCACGCAGCAAAGCCAGCGGACAAGCCTGTTTTGCACTCTCCTCATCCAGATAATCCGGATAAAACACATAAATCCCACGTTCGGCATCCTCGTATCCGCCCCAGAACAGCGCATGACTCGCCGCACCGCAAAGGCGTACCGCCTCCGTGCACAGCGCCCGCTCACTCATACTAAGGAACTTGGTGTGTGTCATATAGCCGCGCGTCGCGCAAGTCTGCTCTTTATCCAGCAAGCCGGCCAGCAGCAGCCGCTCTTCTCCGGTTCCGCCCAGCGCATTTAAAATCTCATTTTTGCTTTTCAAACGTTTTTCCTCCGCTAATCACCGCAGTTTTTTCCAAAGCTATTGTACTATTTCTCACATTCGTTTACAATAGAATTATTGTTCACCAAGGAGGCGGAAAGCATGGCGGTCAAGGATGCGGTATTACAGGCACTCGAACAAGCGCGAGGCAAACGATTGTCCGGTGGACAGCTTGCCCAGCAGCTTGGGGTATCGCGCGCCGCCGTGCACAAGGCAATTGCCGCGCTACGCAGCAGCGGCATGGCAATTGACGGCGTACCGGGTGAGGGCTATCGGCTCGCCCCGGAGGACGACAGTCTGACTGCTGCCGGTGTGCAGGCGCTGCTGGATACCCGCTTTGTAGGACGAGAACTGGTTGTCCTGCCCAGTTTAAGCTCAACCAATACGGTTATAAAAGAGCGCTACCTGAACCGTCCGCACGGCTTTGTCCTGCTGGCCGAGGAGCAAACCGGCGGCCGCGGTCGTATGGGGCGCACCTTTGTCTCCCCCGCCGAAACCGGCGTTTACCAGACCATTCTGCTGCATCCCACTTTGCCCATCGGTCATATCCAGCTTGCCACCATTGCCGCCGCCGTTGCCGTGGCGGAAGCAGTCACGCAGACGGCTGGTTTTTCGCCGGAAATCAAATGGGTCAATGACGTGCTGCATGAAGGGCGTAAACTCAGCGGTATCCTGACCGAAGCGACCATCGAGGGGGAAAGCGGTATGGTCAGCTCGCTACTGGTCGGCATTGGTGTCAACCTGCGGCCCAATCCCGCGTGGCCGGAAGATGTACGCGCCGTTGCGGGCGCGCTGAGCGAATTCGGGCGCACACCGCGCCGCGCAGAATTAGCAGCCGCCGTGCTGACGCAGTTCGAGCGCGCCTATTCTCTATTGGAGCAGGACCGCGCGGATGCGCTGCTCGAGCTGTACCGCAGCCGCCTGTGCTGTCTGGGTAAGCCTGTCAAGGTCATCAGCCCCGCAGAAACCTATCCGGCCGACTGTGTCGGCTTGGATGGCAACGGTTTTTTGCTGGTACGTGATGCAGGCGGACAGACCCGCACGCTCTCCAGCGGTGAAATCAGTATCCGTTTCTGACAACGTACGACACTATATTATATAATGTAAGGAGCATCCCTCTATGTTTCAGACCGCCGCAGGCGTGACCGTCCCCTTTCCGGACAAGCTGCGTGAGCAGTATCAGCGGGACGGAGACACCATTATTTGCAATCTTAGCTTTGAAAAGCTATCCGATTTCATCCATGCCTTTTATGCCTCGCTGACCGAACCGCTGTTTCTTGCCATCCATCCGGATGCGGAGCAAGAAGAGGTCTGGTATCTGGACGGCATGACCAAAAAACAATTGACCATGATTCTCGACGGCTACGGTGAACTGCTGCTGCAAGACGGTCTTTCCGCCTTCGCCATCGGCTCACTTGCAACCGAAGAAGAGCTATTTGTGCAAAAGTACAAGGTACTGTCCATCTACAGCCCGCAAATCTCCCGCATGGAGCAGTTGCTCGCGCGCTTTGAAGTGCCGCGCACCAACGCCATTGTCACCGCGTGGGACACCTTTTCCGAGGCACATCCAGGAGAAGCGCAGCGGCTGGCAATCGCGGGCATGACCGTACCGGATATGATTGGCGACCTGCAAAAAATCGGCATGTATAAAGGCTGACGCAATCGCGTCAGCCTTTTTCTGTACTTACAGGAATAGGCTGACCGCCGCACGACGGCGATAGCCCTCTTCGAGTTCGGTTTTGTGATATAAGTAGTCATAGTCGTCATAGTATTTCGCACTCTTGGGGCATTTTTTAACACACGCGCCGCACTTGATGCAGATGCCGATAAACTCCCGCACATTTTGCGGGTTAATCGACCCCATGGGACAGATCTTCGCGCACAGACCACAGTCATCACACACGTCGTTTGTCTTTGGCTTGACTTTACGAATGTCCACCAGATTGCCCGCGCGGTCACGCGGCTGGTAATATATCCGCTCCTTCCGTGTCCGTCCCGGCACCGCAATCGGCGGCGTGTCTGCATGTACTTCCGCAGCACGCGCAGCCACTTGGGCGGCAAACTGTGCAGCAAGCGCCAAATCATCTTCATCCGGACGCCCTGCAGCAAGCGTGGTGGAAAATGAGTGCTCCCCCACAAAGGCCGCCGCTGCAAACGGAATAAAGCCGTTATCCGCGAGGATATCCCGCAATTCAATCAGCGAATCATCAAACGCGCGATTGCCGAATGTCACCACCGGTACCGCTGCCGCACCATGTCCCTCAACGGTCGCTAAATATTTCAGCAGCACATTGGGTACGCGCCCTGCGTAAGTCGGTGTGCCGAAAATAACCAAATCCTGCGCTGCAAAATCCGGCGTCCCCTGCCGCGCCGCCGGCAAGGTAAAGTCATACTTCAAAAGCGGAGCCTCCAAGGCCTGCGCCACCCGTTCTGCTATCCAGGTCACAACACGCTTTGTTCTCCCGGTCGCACTCCAATATACTGCCCACACACGATTTACCTGCATATGCCGCGCCTCCTTTTTTTCTTACTGTCAGTATAGCAGATACACGGACAAGCGTCAAAGCCGAGCTGCGCAAAATAGAAAAACAGCCGCAAAAGCGGCTGTTTTCTTACTTAAATTTCCATAATGATGGGCAGCACCATCGGGCTGCGCTTGGTTTTTTTGAACAGGTAATCGCTTACATCACCCTTGATTGCCGACTTGAGGCTGTTCCAATCGCGCAGATTCTCTACTGCGCAGCGGTCGAGCGCCATCTGCGAAATGCTGCGCAGTTCTTCCATCAGCGCTTCCGCCTCCTTGACATAAACAAAGCCACGGGAAACGATGTCCGGACCTGCGATAACAACGCCTGTTGTCGCATCCACTGTGACCACAATGACCAGCAGACCGTCCTCAGACAGATGCTTTCGGTCACGCAGAACCGCAGTGCCCACATCGCCAATGCCCAAACCGTCCACCAACAGACGACCCGCCGGCACGGGATTGCCCAGACGAGCCGAGTTTTCGCTGATTTCTACCGGGCGGCCGATTTCGGTAATCAATACATTCTTGGGATTGACACCCATTTCGCGCGCCAGACCGGCATGCTGCATCAGCATACGGTATTCACCATGCACCGGAATGAAGTACTTCGGCTTGCACAGGCCAAGCATCAGCTTCAAATCCTCCTGACAGGCGTGACCGGATACATGAATCGCAGCAGAGCGGTCATAGATGACTTCCGCGCCCTGCTTATACAGCTCATTGACCATATTATTGATGGACTTCTCATTTCCGGGGATAGCAGAAGCTGCAATCAAAATACGGTCGCCCGCACTGACCTCAACCTGTTTATGGCTGCCGTAGGCCATGCGGTACAGTGCTGACATTGTCTCACCCTGTGAACCGGTGGACACAATAATCAGCTGACTGCGTGGATAACGCTTAATTTCAGAAATATCAATCATGACCTTACCGGCATCCTTCAGATAGCCAAGCTCACCCGCCACCTTGGAGATTTTCTCCATACTGCGACCGCATACAGCAACCTTTCGGCCCGCCTTGGCTGCAATGTCCAGAATCTGCTGCAAGCGCGATACATTGGATGCGAAGGTAGCGATAATAATACGCTGGTCGCTCTCCATGATGAACTTCTCCAGCGATTTACCCACAATTTTTTCGCTCGGGGTATAGCCGGGCCGCTCCACATTCGTCGAATCGCTCATCAGCGCAAGGATGCCCTTTTTGCCCAACTCCCCGATGCGTACCAAATCAATCATTTCGCCTGAAACCGGCGTCAGATCGATTTTAAAGTCGCCGGTGTGCAAAATCGTACCCAGCGGCGTGGTGATGGCCAGCGCCACCGAATCCGCAATCGAGTGGTTTGTGTGAATAAATTCCACCCTAAAGCATCCCAGCTTAATCGTGTCGCCCGCGCGCACGCGATTGAGTTTGACCTTCTGCGGCATCTTGTGCTCACTCAGCTTGGTCTCAATAATGCCGCATGTCAGCCGGGTTGCATAAATCGGTGCATTGCACTCCCGCAAAACATACGGAATCGCACCAATGTGGTCCTCATGACCGTGCGTGATAACATAGCCACGCAGCTTGTTGATGTTACGCTTGAGATAAGTGGTATCCGGGATAACCAAATCCACGCCAAGCATATCGTCGTCCGGAAACGCAACGCCACAGTCAACAACAAGAATATCGCCGCCATACTCGATCACGGTCATGTTCTTGCCGATCTCATTGAGGCCACCGAGCGGTATAATCTTCAGTTTTTCTTTCATAACAGTTTTATCACTTTCCTTTATTCATCAGTTTAATGAAATACCAGTAAAATAACAACCCAGGGGTTCTCCCTGCGTCTCTTACAAAGACAGACCTGCATCCCGTTCGTCTGCCCTTATGCACTATTATATCTCTGCGCTGCAGCCCAGCCTTGCCGAATATCGGCAACGTATCCCCAACAGACTGCAAACACTTGTTTTTTATAATACCACATTCCTCTTGCAGTGTAAAGTTTTTTTACAGGCGCAGGAGAGACGAGCAGGTGTAGGAGTACAATACATCTTGGACAGTTGAATAAAAAAGGATGAAGGATAAGACCACATCGGTTAAAGTTGAGTTGCTATACAACAACTTGTCGAAAGGGGGCCATAT
>NZ_JBQKJP010000045.1:0-23103 GCF_052117205.1 Candidatus Agathobaculum pullicola
GGATATGGCCCCCTCTCGTCAAGTTAAGTGTCGCAACTCAACTTTAACCGATGAGGCCCTATCCTTCATCCTTTTTTATTCAACTGTCCAGGATGTATTGTACTCCAACACTATATCATGAAAAAACATGAGAGAATATCTTGCTTTTGCAGAATCTTTTCGGTATAATGTCTGCGTAAGCGGCAAATTGCCAAAAGGAGAGCGACGCATGGAACTGCAATACAACATTACGCAGCAGGATTATATTGATTTTAATCTGAATTATTATGCAAACAACGCGGTAATACAACGCGGCATTTTGATGACACGCATTGCCACAGCAGTGATTGTCGTTTTGGGTGGTACGGCATTGATGTACTGGGTCAAAGGTTTGAGCGTTTGGAGTGTGCTGGTTTATTTGATGCTCGCGGCGGTCTGCTTCTTTGGTACGCCGTGGTATATAAAGCGCAAGGTAGTCAAAAATACGGAGCGTATTCTGCGGAACGCGCGAAATAAACAGCTTTGCGGTCTGAAGACATTGACGCTGCGGGAGGACTCGTTTGAACTGGCCGGAGAAAACGAAGATACCACGTACCAATATGAGGCTGTGCAGCGTACTGCGTCGGATGATAAACACTACTACATCTTTGTGGATGAGTTTTCTGCGATTATCGTGCCGTTTTCTGCGTTTTCTGACCAGACACAGAAACAGGAGTTTTATGACCGGATTACAGTGAATATTAAGGACGAGGCGCTTAAATGCTGAAAAAACTCCCCTTAGGGGGAGTTTTTTTGCGTTTCACAGGGAACGACATCCTAAAGCGGTACGTCTAACCAAGTACAATAAAACGAGGGAGGGATTATCATGAAACGACGGATTTTGGCGACAGTACTCAGTTTATGCCTGCTATTGCCGGCGAGGGCCGGAGCAACCAGCTATTCGGCGGAAGGAGAACAGGCGGCGTTGTCACGCGTTGGTTTCCTGAGCGAATTAGCGCAGGCAACCGGGGCGGATACCAGTGCGTATGCTGATGTGGAGTTGCCGTTTACCGATTGCTCGCGGGAGCCAAGCGTTGCGTGGGCGTGGTACAACTGGCTGATCAACGGAGATGGAACAGGTGCTTGCCGTGCCAACAGCCTCAACCGGGAGGAAGCGGCGACCATTCTCGGACGTTGGATGGACAACACCTATACTGAACTGCCGGGGGGCTGTGGTACGGGTGCACCAAGCATGGACAATATCTCCGAATGGGCGCAGGATGGCGTAATGAAATGCTGGATGTACGGTATCATCGACATGAACGATGCGGCGGATTTCCGTCCGAAAGATCCGGTGACAGTGGCGGATGCAAAGGAGTGGTGCGGCAATCTGAGCAAGCTAGCGAACTTACCTGCGGATTTGCAGGCGAATGAACCGGACTTTGCCGATGCGCTGGTACGTGCAGCAGCTCCGAAAAAAGGAAACTGGACCCTTTCTCCGTATTCTGCGCGGCTCTGCCTTGCGATGCTGGCAAACGGCGCAAAGGGGGAAACGCAAAAGGAACTGCTGGACGCTTTGCGGATTGACGATTTGGCTCTTTTCAATCAGATCGTGCAAGAACAGAATGTGTTTTATTCTGGATTGGAGCGCATTATGACCATGCAGATATCGAACTCTGTTTGGCTGAATCAAAGCTGGTTTGACGGCAAGGGAGCGTTTCTGCCAGAATTCGTAAAGACTATGGATACATACTACCACGCAACGGCTGAGGAGGTTACCAACAAGGATTCAGTCGAGCAGGTCAATGCTTGGGCGAATGAAAAGACCAATGGCAAAATCCCAACCATCCTGACCGAGGATAACCGTGAGTTTGTTACCGCACTGGTCAACGCAGTGTATTTCAAGGCCGCATGGGCGAGTGAGTTTCCTGAGAACCGTACGGAAAAAGCCGATTTTACGAATGCGGACGGCACGACTGGCACGGTGGATATGATGCACCAGACGAGCGGCTTTGGTTATTACTCGACGCCGGGTGTAGAAGCGCTCAAGATGGATTATCGCAACTATGCGGTTGACAATGTGGAGGGGGATGGTTTTGAGCGCTTTATTGATGCGGATCTGAGTATGTATCTGATCAAGGCAGATGATACGATTGATGTACAGCATCTGTTGGATGGCGCTGAATTTGTTTACGGAGATGTGGAGGTTTCTGTTCCCAAATTCAAAGTGGAGTACGGTGCTGCACTCGACGATGCTTTGAAGGCAATGGGCGTTAAAACTGCATATGACCATGAAGAGGCTGACCTGACTGCAATGATTGACCCGTCCGGTTTGCCCGGTGGGCAGCATTTCCTTGATACCGTGCTGCAAAAGGCTTATATTGCGGTGGACGAAAAAGGAACAGAGGCCGCTGCGGTCACCGCTGCGATGGACGGCGCGGGTGCTGCACCGATGGATCGTCCGCAATTGATACGCGAATTTACGGCCGACAGTCCGTTTTGGTTTGTCATCCGCGATAATAACAATGGTGAGTTGTTCTTTGTCGGACGGTATGAAAATGTGGAATAAATGGTTGACAAATGTGGTTTTGGGGTATAGTATAAGCATATATTATTGTAAAAGGCGATGAAGGAAATCCCGCAGATACCAAAGAGCACCTGTAAGAGAGCGGACGACACGGCTGAGAGCGTCCGCAGGTGCGGGAAAAGCGGCACCGATTCCCGAGCTCCGCGGCGGAAAAACGCAGTATGTCGCGGCGTCTCGTCCACGTTATGGACTCCGGAGCGGTAAGCCCACAAATGGGCTTGCAAGCAGGGTGGAACCGTGGGTTTAGTATAAGCTCACCCCTGATTTGATGTCGGGGGTGGGCTTTTTTGTTCTCCCCGCAAAAACTAAAGGAGGAACATGATTATGTCTGAAGAAAACAAGTATACGTTTGAAAATCCGGAATACCGTGATACCTACCGACACACGGTATCGCATATTCTCGCACAAGCTGTCAAGCGCCTGTATCCGGAAGTGAAGCTTGCAATCGGCCCGTCTATCGAAAACGGCTTCTATTATGACTTTGACGCACCGTTCTCTTTTACACAGGAGAATCTGGACGCGCTTGAAGCTGAGATGAAGAAGATCTGCAAGGAAAAGCTGCCGCTTGAGCGCTTTGAGCTGCCGCGCGCGGAAGCACGCAAGCTGATGGAGGACAAGGAAGAGCCGTATAAGGTTCAGCTTATTGACGATCTGCCGGAGGACGCGATCATCTCGTTCTATAAGCAGGGGGAGTTTACCGATCTGTGCGCTGGTCCGCATCTGGATTCAACCGGTCGCGTTAAGGGTAATGGTCTTAAGCTGATGAACGTCACCGGCGCATACTGGCGCGGCGACAGCAAGAATAAGATGCTTCAGCGCATTTACGGCACGGCTTTTCCGAAGAAGGATGAGCTGGACGCATACCTGAATATGCTGGAAGAAGCCAAGAAGCGCGACCACCGCCGACTTGGCAAGGAACTTGGCCTGTTTATGCTGACGGAGGATGGACCGGGCTTCCCGTTCTTCCTGCCTAATGGCATGACGCTTAAGAACACCCTGATCGACTACTGGCGTGAGGTGCACAAGCGTTATGGCTATGTTGAGGTTTCCACACCGGTGATACTCAGTCGCAAGCTGTGGGAGCGCTCGGGGCATTGGGATCATTATAAGAACAATATGTATACCACGGTCATCGATGACGAGGATTTTGCCATCAAGCCGATGAACTGCCCGGGAGGCATGCTGGTCTATAAGTCCCAGCCACACTCCTATCGTGAGTTGCCGCTACGCGTAGGCGAACTGGGTCTGGTGCATCGTCACGAGCTGTCTGGTGCTCTGCACGGCCTGTTCCGTGTGCGCTGCTTTACGCAGGATGACGCACATATCTTTATGACTCCCGAACAGATGAAAGATGAGATCAAGAACGTCGTCAAACTGTTTGACGAAGTGTATTCGGTTTTTGGTCTGAGTTACAAAATCGAGCTGTCTACTATGCCGGAGGATCATATTGGCACGGTCGAGCAGTGGGAGCATAATCAGGACATTCTGAAAGAGGCCATCACGGAGATGGGCAAAGATTATGTGGTTAATGAGGGAGACGGCGCGTTCTATGGCCCGAAGCTGGACTTCCATTTGGCCGATTCGCTTGGCCGCACCTGGCAGTGCGGCACGATCCAGTTGGATTCTCAGCTGCCGGAGCGTTTTGAACTGGAGTACATCGGCGCAGATGGTGAGAAGCATCGCCCAATCATGATTCACCGCGTTGTGCTTGGCTCTATCGAGCGCTTCATCGGTGTTATCACCGAGCACTTTGCCGGTGCATTCCCGACGTGGCTTGCCCCCGAACAAGTGCGTGTTATGCCCATGACTGATCGCAATATTCCGTGTGCACAGGAAGTGATGCGTCAGCTGACCGCAGCGGGCTTCCGTGTTACGATGGATGATCGCAACGAGAAAATCGGCTACAAGATCCGTGAGGCGCAGGTGCATAAGGTGCCTTATATGATCGTTATTGGTGATAAGGATGAGGAAAAGGGTATCATTTCCGTGCGTGAGCGCAAGACCGGAGAGACTACGCCGATGGAATTGTCCGAGTTCATTGAGAAGCTAACCTATGAAGTAAAGGAAAAACTGAGATAAGATCTATTTAGCATTACAGACGCACTCATTTACCTGTCGATATACCGAAAGGGGAGTTTGGTATATGAAAAAGCTGATATCTGCTTGTTTCATTTTGTTCTTCTTGACGTTTGCCGTCGGAGCGGCAAACGTCGGCACAATCGACAACGGCTATCCGGGAGATACGGATGCGCAGGCGCAGATGCTGTGCGATCTTGGTCTGTTTCGCGGCACGGACAAGGGCTTCGAGTTGGAAAAACCGATGACCCGTGCCGAAGCTGCTGCGATGCTCACACGGCTGCTGGGAGCGGAGCAAGCAGCGCTATCCGAGGAATGGGCGCATCCGTTCACCGATGTGCCGCAGTGGGCGGATAAGTATGTCGGCTGGCTATATGAGAGTGGGCTGACCAAGGGCACCTCAGCCACAATTTACGGCGCGCAAGAAAATGTCACTTGTGGGCAGTACTGTACATTTCTTGCGCGCGCTTCCACGGATGATGAAACTTATGCATTTCTGCTATATGGCGGGGATACGGAGCAAGCGACCTGTGACGAGGCCGGCTTTGTTCGCGGCGATGCAGTTTCGTTATCAGTGCGGTTGCTTGAGCAGTATTATACCAAAAATGGCGACACCAATGGGTTTACTGTCGCGCAGAAGCTGATCAATCAGGGTGTATTTACTGCGGAGCAGCTAAAAACAGCCGCGTGGGATGTGCTGCCGCGCACCTATACGCAAGAAGGCAGCACGCCCTATGGTTCCGATCAGGTACTGTCCTGTGTGATTGCGGGCGTACCGGTGGTGCGCAGCAGCGATGATACAATCCGAGCGCTGTATGCACCGGAACTGCAAGGGATGTACGCATATCGAAATGCGACGGAAGAGGGCTATCAGCTGCTTTTACTCAATCCCGAGACGCTGCAAACGACCGAACTGCTGCGCTGTGCGCCGGATAGCAAAGTCGCTGCGCTGGGATATGCTGGTCAAACGGATTATCTGATTGTGACCGAATCCGAGCAGCAGAACGCAACGTTGTATGCAGTGTATGGTACGGCGGTAGAAGTTGTGATGGAACTACCGAATGAAGCAAAAACCCTTGCGTTATCTTCCTGCCTGCAAGGAAAGGACGGCTGCGTATTTCAGTTTGACGATAGTACGTTTTATTGCCTTGAGCAAGACGGCGTCCGTAAATTGCCGCTTGCCCCTGGCGAAAAACTGGCGAAGGTGATGCAGGATGGCCTGTTGGTGACACAAAACGTGTCGACAGACCATACGGTAATTTCCGCTCGGAGTTGGGACGGCGAGGCGGCTGGCAGCTTTACGGTGGAAAATGCCTATCCGGTTCCGGAAGGGATGGAGTCGGAGGACGCGGAATATGTTGCCTATTGGTGCAGTCTGTTTGCACCCAATTTAACGAACGATAACGGCACAGCGGTTTGGGGCACAGCCGGTTTGTACCGGGTGACGGATGGTGTGTTGACGCAGGTAACCAATATGCCCGTATATGACTGTGCGATCGATCCAACTGATGGCAGCTATGTGTTGCTCACATCTCCGACTGATGAGCGTCCCGGCTTTTCTGGCAACGGTGTCTTTACCCTGACAGGGACGCAGGTGCTTCGCATTGCGCAGGACGGCACGTGTCAGATGTTGCTGGCAGATGAGCCAGATCACGGGCTTACTTTCTCGGAGATTTCAAAGGCGAAAGACGGAAAAGTACAGGTGGTTTACACCTATGTGATGGGCATGGGCGATATGTACCGGTATGAATATGCGGTGGAAAATGGCAAGCTGCGTGCGTTGGTTCATACGCCCGGTATGGGATATTCCGGCTACACGGAAGAAGAATGTACGGCAGAGCAGGCACGTCTCGATGCGCTGGGGGTCGGCGTCGGCGCGGCATAACCGCTACTCAAGCGCACGAAAGTTATCCGAACGGCGGAATATCTTGACATGATACAGGCGTCCCGGCTCAAGCGGCCCGAAAGCAAATTGTCCCTGCTCATCGGTGTACAGCGCGCCAACCGGTGTTTCCGGTGCGTCTGCGCAGTAAATCGTAACAAGTGCTCCGGCAGCGGCTTTACCGTCTGTGCCGGACACAGTGCCCAGCAGTGCAGGGCGCTGATCGGCAGACAGGGAGACTTTGGTTTCGATAACTTCGTTGGCTGCGGGTTTTACGAAAAAAGATTGAATAAAATTCACTGGGGAAAACCCCTTTCTAATACAAAATTCTACTGGCATTTTATGAAAATCGAATAGAAAAGGTGAGAAACACAATTATGGCAGATAAGAAAAAACTGGTCAGTGAAATCACATCCATGGACGTGGATTTTGCGCAGTGGTACACCGATATTGTTAAAAAGGCTGAGATGATTGATTATTCCTCGGTCAAGGGCTGTGTCATCATGCGTCCGTATGCGCAGGCGATTTGGGAGAACATTCAGAAAACGCTGGATGGCATGTTCAAGGAAACCGGGCATGAAAACGTCGCAATGCCGATTTTCATTCCGGAAAGCCTGCTGCAAAAAGAAGCTGATCATGTGGAAGGTTTTGCACCGGAGTGTGCATGGGTGACTTACGGCGGCTCGGAAAAACTTGAAGAGCGTTTGTGCGTGCGCCCAACCTCAGAGACGCTGTTTTGTGAGCATTATGCCAAAATTGTGCGCTCGTGGCGCGATCTTCCCAAGCTGTACAACCAGTGGTGCTCGGTTGTGCGTTGGGAAAAGACAACCCGACCGTTCCTGCGCAGCCGTGAGTTCTGGTGGCAGGAGGGGCACACGGTGCATGCCACTGCTGAAGAGGCGATGGAAGAGACGCTGCGCATGCTGAATATATACGCCAAGTTCTGTGAAGAATATTTGGCAATTCCTGTTCTTAAGGGTGAAAAGACTGAGAAGGAACGCTTTGCAGGTGCGGAAAAGACTTATACCATTGAAGCTATGATGCACGACGGCAAGGCGCTGCAGTCCGGTACGAGCCATTACTTCGGCAATGGGTTTGCCAAGGCGTTTAATATGCAGTATACGGATAAGAATAATACTTTACAGTATATGGAACAGACCTCGTGGGGTGTATCTACCCGCCTAATCGGTGCAATTATTATGACCCATGGTGATAACGAGGGCCTTGTGCTGCCGCCGCGCATTGCGCCGACTCAGTTGGTTGTCATTCCGGTTGCGGCGCACAAGCCGGGTGTGACGGAAAAGGCACAGGAACTGTTGGATATCGTCAAAGCAGCTGGTGTGCGTGCCAAGATTGATTTGTCTGAGAATAGCCCCGGCTGGAAATTTGCTGAGTACGAGATGAAGGGTGTGCCGCTGCGTCTTGAGGTTGGTCCGCGAGACATCGAGCAGGGGCAGTGTGTGCTGGTGCGTCGAGACAGTCGCGAAAAGACGGTTGTCAAGTTTGAGGATTTAGCGTCTACGGTGCCTGCGCTGCTTGAGGAGATCCAGAAGGCGCTGTTTGAGAAGGCAATGAAGAATCGTGAGGAGCATACCTATACAGCGAAGAGTCTGGATGAGATGAAGGACATCGTCAAAAACCATATTGGGTTTGTGAAATCGATGTGGTGCGGCGATTTGGCATGTGAAGAGAAGGTTAAGGAAGAAACCGGTATGCCCAGCCGTTGTATGCCGTTTGAGCAGGAAAACATTTCGGACGTTTGCCCGGTATGCGGTAAGCCGGCGCACAAGATGGTTGTCTGGGGCATTGCCTATTGAGCGAACGCATGCCAATAGAGCGTAGGCAATATGGAAGGAGATAGTGCATGCTTGACTTACTACAGCCTTTTTTACAAACTAAAGTTGGCTCGTTTGTAGGTTCTGTAATCTTTGCGGTACTGGTGCTTGCAATAACGTTTCTGCTGGCAAAGCTGGTGAACCGTGTGATGCGTCGGTTGGTTGACCGGCATCGGAAAAGCAATAGCGGCGCAGCAACTGTACTTGGATTTGCAAGATATATTGCGGTTGCGGCGGTCTATTTTGCGGGCGTAATGGTTGTAGTATACAGTATTCCGCTTTTGTCAAGTGCGGTGCGGACGTTATTGACTGCAGGCGGTGTAATTGCCGTGGTGGCTGGTCTTGCCGCACAAGAGGCACTGGGCAGTGTGGTCAGCGGCATGATGATTCTTGCATTCAAGCCATTCCGAATGGGCGATGTGGTGCGGTATATTGATAATGATATTTCTGGTGTGATTGAAGAAATCACGCTACACCATACAGCCATCCGAACTTGGGAAAACAAGCGTGTAATTATTCCAAACAGCAAAATGAACAGTTCAATCATTGAAAATGCTGATTATGCTGACAGCAAGGTCTGTGTTTTCATGCAGATTGGCGTTACCTATGAATCGAATATTGATCTTGCAAAAAGGCTGTTGGCAGAAGAAATTCTGCGTCAGCCGGATTTTATGGATGTGCGCACGCCTGAACAAAAATCAGCAGGTGCGTCAGCAGTGCAAGTGGTTGTTCTGGAGTTGGCCGACTCTGCTGTTACGCTGCGCGCATCGCTTTGGGCAAAGGATAACAGTACGGCCTTCAGCTTAAAATGTGCGGTGCTAGAGAATATTAAAAAGCTATACGAACAAAATGGAATTGATATTGCGTATCCGCATGTGGTTGTGTTGCAGCAATAATATAAAACATGCTGTATGTGTAACGAAATATAGTTAGTATACACAATGGCTGTAATAACCAGCGCTGCATCCAATAGAGCGACTCCAAAAGATAGAGAAGCTTTTGAATGAAAAAGCGTTTGGCAGGCGCAAGGATATGTTGTCTGTAAGGGCAGGCGGTAAGTCCTTATAGGTTAATTTAAAATTTTGTGTAAACTCTGTTTTTCGTGCAAATAGAGCAAAATTTATTTGGGGCAGCAACCGGAGAATCCGGTTGCTGCCTTACTGGTATCATAACACAAATAGGATGTTATTAAGGGGCTGAGATATTTGTTTTGCCCTTGACATTCGGCTTTGGTGATGTGCTCAGGCATGCACTCGGCAAAATAGACGGACATCTGCACATTGATTGGGCTTCAGTCTTGCCACCGCCCGGTCTATTTTTTGTAGTGCCATCATGCCCAATACGGTAGATTAGTCCGCGTACTTCTGGGGGACTTGAAGTAGCAACTCAGGTGGCTGTTGCCCGATGGATAGGGCAGGGAGACTTTCGGATATATCTTGTCCCAGTGTGCCCAAAAGTCTCCAGAGCTGCATCACAGCGGCAGCAGCATAGCCCGCCCTCAGAACGTCAATGAGTGCCTTTGGGTCTTTGTAGGAGATATATTTGCTGGAATTACACGGATGGTAGATGTACAGTTCAGGATCTCGGTCTGAGGAAATGTTGGATAGCTGGCCGGATCAAATCCAGTCAAATTGTCTGTGCAGGCAATGAGGATGCTCTTTATACCACTGTTTTTCAGATTGCTGAATGCAGTCGCTCAGAATTGGTCATGCTCATGTTTGCCAACCTACATGTATAGGACGTTTTTCAGCCCATCCAGATCTACTACAATAGAAATACCATTTAGTTGACAATATGCTCTCTGTTGCGGACATGATAGTGGAAGGCATGCAGAAATACCACGGTGCAAAAAGACTACGGGGGACTGCTGTTGCCATCTATAGGCTACGGGAAGCTGACACATCCACTTCGCCAGAGATAGTGTGCAGCATCTTGCTGCCGTGCCCATTGCGTCTGCTATCCGTGTGTTTTTTGAGCGTTGTAAAGAAACTTCCCATCCTCACATTATCAAAATAGCGATATATGCGCTCAATGCTCTGCCGAGTTGTTCCATTTCGGGTGAGCAGCGCACAATATTACTGGCGGGTGTACCGGCTGATGTGCTCAGAATGAAGAATTATCCGTTTTTCGCATGCCTATATCGGAAAACCGTATCGCGTAAAGCATCACAACACAAGCTGGAATACGCATTGCACAATCGAAGATAGTCCCAACAAAGCAACCCAGAAGCGCGACAAGATATAGTTTTTCGCTTACACATTTAATTTTTGTTATGTCGCTGCTGTGCGTCCTTCCAGGCGTCGGAGTTGTAAAATCCGCGATACCATAACATTGTTTTGTGGTGCGCGTGAATCGACCTTGGTCAAACTGTTTGAGTGCTTTTGCGCATCAATAGTTGATTTTCTTTGCATATCTGATAATACTTTTCGTAACTCTAACGCTGCGTTTTCGGCAGCCCACCCCATGGAGAAGCGGTTATCGTAATTGCTTCAGGGCCAACATCATTTCTGCGCCACGGTACGCACGCATCGGTCTGTGTTTCCAATCACAATACCCTTCCCGTGCGCATACCGAGTGCCTAACAACATAGCGCAACGATAATACTCTGATAATTGACTTCGATACATGCGTTGGTCAACGTCGGTTGAACTGCCCCCATTTGTTAGACAGTAGATACACTGGCTAACAAGTGGGGGCTTTACTACGCCCAAAAAGGGATACCAACAAACGTTATACAGCAGAATTCAAGAAACAAGTTGTTGAGGCCACCATACAAGATGGTCTCAGCTATCAGGAAGCTGCCAAGATTTGCAAAGTTCAAGGACAGACCGTATTCCAAACTGGGAACGGAGTACATGGAAGAAGGGACAGAATTGCGCGTCGAGGGCGCAAAAGCAGCTGCAAACCGAAGAGGTTCAACGGCTGCGTGGGGAAACCGCTTACCTAAAAAAACTTGAAAGCATTGGGTTTGGAAGAAGAGCGACGCCAGCGCAAAAAGCGCAGGTCGTTCAAAAACTGAGGCAAGAATTCTCGCTGGCCCTTCTACTCACAATCGCTCAACTACCTCGGACAACCTTTTACTATCATTTGTCTGAGGCAACACCGCATAATGAGTGAAAAAAGCCGTCCTGCTGGCAAATTGCCATGAGCAGACGGTTTGATTGCGCAATGATAACAGAAGGTGAGCTGACTCAAGCTGCCAGGCAAGGCATGGTAGCCAAGATCAGATTTGCCAAGGTGAACATGATGTTCAGTTTTGCGATCTGTTTTCGCAGGCCTCGGTATCGAGTTTTCCGATACCGGAGCTGATGTTTGACTACGGCAAAGCCATGTTCTACCTTGGCGGGGCAATCCCAAATTTCGTGTAAATACCATTTACGGTGCGAATAGAGCAAAATTTATTCAGGGCGGTAGCCAGGGAATACGGCTTTCGCCTCTTTAACAGCATAACGCCGATGGAGGGATGTCAAGGGCGGTAGTGCCGTTTACCTTGTTCTTGACATCCGGCTGCGGCGGTGTTACTCGGGCATACGCTCGGCAAAATAGATAGACATTTGGGCGTGAATCAAACTCCAGTCCTGCCGCCGTCCGGTCCATTTTTTCGTAATATCCATCATAGCCAGATACAGCATTTTCAGCAGACTATCATCCGTCGGAAACACTGATTTGGCCTTGGTTACCTTGCGCAGCTGGCGGTTAAAACCCTCGATGGCGTTGGTGGTGTAGATCAGCCTGCGCACCTCCTGGGGGTACTTGAAATAGGTGCTGAGATTGAACCAATTGGACCGCTAGGACTGGGAGATTTTCGGGTATTTCTTGTCCCAGCGCTCCCCAAAGATATCCAGAACATCCAAGGCTGCCTGCTCGTCCACGGCGGCATAGACCGCCTTCAGATCGCCCATAAGGGCTTTCAGATCCTTGTAGGACACATACTTGCTGGAATTGTCAGCTGGTGGATGATGCAGTTCTGGATCTCGGTCTGTGGGAAGGTGGCATGAATCGCCGCATCAAAGCCGGTCAAATTGTCGGTACAGGCAATGAAAATGTCTTCTACACTACGGTTTTTCAGGCCATTGAGGACAGTGGCCCAGAACTTGGCGCTCTCGTTTTCGCCAACCTACATGCCCAGTACATCCTTCCGGCCATCCAGGTTGACCCCAATGGCAATGTACACTGCTTTCTTCACAATCTGCCCTTCGCTGCGGACATGATAGTGGATGGCATCCAGAAATACCACGGCGTAGATGGGCCACAAAGGCCGCTGCTGCCACTCCTTGGCGACGGGCAGGATCTTGTCTGTGATTCGGCTGACCGTGCTGTCAGAGACGGATATTCCATGGATATCCTGAATATGGGCCTCAATGTTGCCAGTGGTCATACCCTTGGCGTACATGGACAGGATTTTCTCCTCTATGTCCTGGCTGATGCTGGTCTGGTTCTTTTTCAGCACCTGAGGCTCAAATTCTCCCTTACGGTCTCGGGGAACCGACACATCCACTTCGCCAAAGCTGGTACGCAGTCGCTTGCCGCTATGCCCGTTGCGGCTGTTGTCTGTGTCCTTGTTCTTGTAATCGTATTTGCTGTAGCCCAGTTCGTCATCCAGCTCTGCCTCCAGACCATTCTCCATGAACTCGGCAATGGTCTCTTTGAATAGATTCTGGATGTCATCCATGCTGCCGATGTTTGCCATCTGCAGCAGCTCACGGTTCTTCTCTCGATGGGCATTTTCTTCCGGGGTGCGATTCTTTCTGGCTATATGTAAAACCTCTTGTGCGGTGCCCCTATTCTACACCACACAGGAGGTTTACACAAAACTTTAGGCAACACCGCACAATTGCATCTTTGATGCTTTGCGGAAATTTTGTGCCCAGATTTTGTTGCGATTTCTAGCAATACATCAAGTATTGCCGTGAAACCGTGCCGCATCTGGACGCAAAATTTACACACAAATCCTTCTTGCTGAATTATGCGGTATTGTCTTTAGATAGTCTCTTTTTGGTGGACGCTCATTTGATAAATCCGAATCATTCACATCATGGAGCGAAATGGTTTCCTGGCCGTCCTGGTAGTTGAAGGTCAGCAGGATTTTATCATCGTACACATAGGCCGCGTTCACGAAGCTGTCAATCAGCCGCTGCCGATGTGCCTCCTTGGACACATCCAGTTTCCGGAATCGGCAAATCCAGAATTGCACCTACTCCCGTGTGATATGGGGCTTGGCGATCTGTTCCTGCAAAATGCGGGTGGTCAGTTGCTCCTTGGCGGCTTCCAATTCCTCCAACCGCCGCTTGGTGGACGGGGTGAAAATGCCCTGTTGGATGGTGTTCAGAAGATTCTCCATGCCCCGCTCGGTATGGGCAAGCTGGCCCTGCAAGGCGGGTAGGTCGGTATTTTCCCGGTTCTACTCCGCCATGACCAGCGCTGCAATATCCTCCACCACCGTATCGCTCAAAATCATGCACATGGTGCGTTCCACCACGATGTCCACAATCCATTTCTTTCGGACGGCTCTCTTGTCGCGGCCCAGCTTCCGCTGGGCCCCGCTGCACTTATAATAATAGTGCTTCACGCCGGTGCGGCTGGTGCCGCTGGGGGTGCGCTTGTTCCTCTCCACACGCGTCTGCACCCGGTCAAAGAGGTCCTGGGGTACGATGGCGGGCACACCGCCGGGAATGACCACATCCTGATAGCGCTACTCCACGATGTACTTCCTGTTTTTCAGAATGACCCAAAAGCTGTTCAGGCCGAAGGGCTTTCCCCGCCGGGTCCGAAGTCCCCGGGTGTTCAAATCGTCGGCAATCGCCCGGGCTGTCGCTCCCTGGGCGTATCGGGTGAAAATCTCCACCACGAGGGGCGCGGTGATGGGGTCCACCTCCAGCTTTTGGCTTTGATGGTTTAGCGTGTACCCCAGCGGCACCCCGTCGCCGTTGTTCCGCCCCTTGAGGGCGTTCTCCTTCTGGCCACGGTGTATCTTTTCGGACAACTCCACACTGTAAAACTCGGCGTAGCCCTCCAGGAGACTTTCCAGCAAAATCCCGCTGCTGTCCTCGGCAATGGCTTCCTTGGCCGACACCACCTTGACGCCGTTCTTTTTCAGAATGGTCTTGTAGTGGGCACTGTCGTAGCGGTTGAGGGCGAAGCGGCTCAGCTTACACACAAGGACTACATCAAAAAGCCCCTGGGCGCTGTCCTTCACCATGCGCTGAAACTCCGGGCGGTTGTCGGTCTTGCGGACAAGGCATAGTCAATGTAGCTGGAAAGCACGGTCATCCTTGCGCTGGGCGCACTTGTTGTATTCCCGAAGCTGCCCCTCAATGCTTTCCTCCTACTGGCTGTCGCTGGAATATCTGGCGTAAATCACGGCTTTCATGCCTGCACTTCCTTTCTGAAACAATGGGCGGCTGCGCCGCCTTACCTGTGGGACGCCCCCGACTGGTTTGACATTCTACCCGTTTTTTCTTTTTCTTGGTAAAATCATACCGGATTTGTGGGATGGAATCAACCCGGCGAAAAAAGTTCGGCGGGCTGCACAATGGGCCGTTTTGCACCTCCAAAAACCGGCGCATATATGGAAGGGTTTTCTAGGACGATTTTGTGCATTTGCTGTTTTTGCAAAAATATCGGCCATAACACGGGAAAGATTACGGTTTTGCCTGATATGACACAATTTTGGCACAAAACCGCGACGCAATAAAAAAGAAGGGTCGCGTCAATCTTTGTAGGAGAGGACGCGAAACCATGAAGGAACCGAAGCTGCAATCCGGGCTTCCCGTCACGAACTGGAGGTCCTTGCCCGCTGCCTACTGCCGAATATTCTGGCGTTTTTTAAGAGCGACAAGGTGCGGCGAGAATTTGAGGAATGGAAGAACCAACAAGGCGACGAAAGGGAAAATATCGCCCCGTGGAAGTGATTCCACGGGGGTGTCGTTGTGTTTGGTCGGTCAGCCTGCATAGTCCGCGATACGAACCATGGTCACGATGGACTGCTCAATGGTGTAGTTGGCTTTTGCGTCAAAGGTGGTGGCGCTGGTGCCGGTCATGATTCCGGCGTTGTAGACTTGGGCAACACTGTCTTTGGCCCAGTCGGAAACGGTGTCCGTAAAGGGCGCGGACGCGGCGGCGGTCAAGGGTTTGCCCAGAGCCTCGACAAGGCGAGCGAGCATGGCGGCGGCCTGCTCGCGGGTGATGGGGTCGTTGGGGCCAACGTTGACGTTGTACCAATCCACCAGCTTGACCAAAACACCATCATCATTGGTGTAAGTGACGATTTTCCCATCTTCCCCACGAAATATGTCGGCCATGGTTTGCTGTATCCGCTGATGATGCCCAGATTGTATGCCTGGCTCATTGTAGAATCCACTCCATAGCCCTCGTCCTCACAATCTGGGAAGCGCAAGCTGTCTGACTGTCCTAGTTCGGGATTCATATAAAAGGTGGCAATCGGGGTCCTGTAATCATTGGAAAGGACCTCATAAGTTCTTACCGCCAGAAGCGCAAACTCGTAACGAGTAATGTTCCGGGTGAAATCCCTTCCGTACACATCATAGATTCTGTATGGGAAAAGTTTTTGGGCTTCGGCCTCGTCTACAACGGACTCTGCCCACGGGCTGACGGTGACCGGCGCCTGTTGGGGCAGTTCCACAGCATCCGCACCGCCGCCCAGATTGGCAGGAAGCAGATCCAGGGCGAACTGGGGCAGGTTCATCTCCGCAATCAGCGTCTTGGCCTCGGCAAACTGCTTCTGGAAGTCCCCGCAGACGCTGGAAAGCATTACCAGGTTGTCAACCGGGTCCGGGTAGGAAAGAGCCATGCTGCCGGTGTTGTTGCCGGTCGTCTTATTGATACTGTCGAATTCGTTGTAACCCATGGTAAGTGAGCTGTCTTTCAGGTTGGCGCCGACAATGATTGTGTTCATCTGTGGGCAGTCGCAGGCGATACAGCTGACATTGGATTCATTGCTCATCACAATGATATTTTTCAGATTGTGCAAACGGCTGCAAAGGTTTTGCGCCCTGATTACGCCCTGCTGAATAATGACCGTTTCCACATAGGGGTTTCCACGGAACAGGTGTTCAACGGTGTCACCCACTTTACCTACTCCGTCGATGACAAGTACGCCGTTGGACAAAGTCCAAGAGGCACGACTTACTTCATTATCGTAAGAGTTTGAGACATCCGGGAACTTGCCAGTGCTTTTAGCGGAGCCTTTGGCACCGGTGATGAAGCATTCCTCGTTGGTTACTCAGGCGCCGGGCCAGTCCTCTGCGGCGAAGGCATTGACAGACAGGGCCGTGAAGCAGAGAACAGCGCAAAGAAGAAGTGCAAGAGTTCGTTTGCATCGTTTCATCCGGATGGTTCTCCTTTCGATTTGTTTCCGACAGAAGTTTGCCGGACACGGGGCGTTTTCACGCCCCGCGCGGGGTCGCTGGGGTCTGCCGGAAACGCAAAAAGCGGTGTTGAGCGTTTTCCTCAACACCGCCTGAATGATTCAGGGCGTAACACAATAGGTCCTATTGCTCCAACGCTTCCGCCCTTGAAAAAGGATGGGCACATGGGTATAATAAGGCTACAGTGCAGTCATATGGACTGTTGTGTTGAGTGGTGCAGACACTCTTCACAGGGGTGTAGCGGGTTGCCGCCCGCTATGCCCTGCCGCTTATATGCGTTTCCGACAATTATTTTATACCATGCCCCGGGGAAATCAAGAGGAACGGGGCAGGGTATCCAGCCAAACCTTTGGCTGTCAGGGGCAACTCCATACCCGCCGCAGGCTCTGCCTGCGGATTTTTTGTTTTTAGAGAGAGCGTTTGAGGGGAGGGAGGAGCCTACAAAGGAAAAAGCTGCGCGGCCCTGGTGATCGCGAATGGTGCTGGCCGGATTTGAAATCTGTTCGGCAGTACGCTGTGCAGGGGTCGGGCGGCTTGCCGCCCGGTTCTAATTTCCCGTGTTCCCTCGGCCAAAGTCCGGCGCACGCCAATGGCCCGGGACCGCGCATAGATGGGGAAGTTCTGTTCCCTGAAATGGCGCCCATTTTATGCTGAATTTCAGGGTTTTCTAAAATTTCCGACTTGGCTGTCGCTGTTCGACATATGGAAAAGCGGCGGGTTCTTAAACATAACCCCGCCGCCCGGCCCCCGCGGGTCCGGTTCTAATTCATGCAGAGATACGAAAAAACCGAACCCATTGCCAACGGCAAACAGGTTCGGATTTTTACGTTTTGGTGGACCTGAAGAGATTCGAACTCTCGACCTCTCGGATGCGAACCGAACGCTCTCCCAACTGAGCTACAGGCCCATGTTTTATTTTTTTAAGCATTTTTTAACTGCTCTTGACAAGTAAATATTATACATGTAGAATGAATTTGTGTCAAGCATTTTTTATGCCTGATGAAAAAAAGCGTGCATCAGCCAGATGCGCCAAAAGGAGAATGAAAATGAAAAACAGCGAAAAGACAATGGAAAAAATCGTCGCCCTGTGCAAGGGCCGTGGCTTTGTGTATTCCGGCTCGGAGATTTACGGTGGCCTTGCCAACACATGGGACTATGGTCCGCTTGGCGTTGAATTCAAGAACAACGTCAAAGCGGCGTGGCGCAAGAAATTTGTGCAGGAAAGCCCCTATAACGTCGGTCTGGATTCTGCCATTCTGATGAATCCGACCACATGGGTAGCTTCCGGCCACGTCGGCGGTTTTTCCGATCCGCTGATGGACTGCAAGGACTGCAAGACCCGTCATCGTGCTGACCAGCTGATCGAAGATGCGACTGGTGAAAATCCGGCAGGTTGGACCAATGAGCAGATGAAAGCGTATATCGACGAGCATCAGATTGCCTGCCCGAATTGCGGCGGACATAACTTTACCGATATTCGTCAGTTCAATTTGATGTTTAAGACCTATCAGGGCGTTACCGAAAATGCAAAGAATGAGATTTATCTGCGCCCTGAAACTGCGCAGGGTATCTTTGTTAACTTCCAGAATATTCAGCGCACCACCCGCAAAAAGATTCCCTTCGGCGTAGGGCAGGTGGGTAAGTCTTTCCGCAATGAGATTACGCCCGGTAACTTTACGTTCCGTACCCGTGAGTTTGAGCAGATGGAGCTGGAGTTTTTTTGTAAGCCCGGCACCGATCTGGAGTGGTTCAAGTATTGGAAGGAATATTGCCACAACTGGCTGCTGTCCCTTGGAATGAAGGACGAAAATCTGCGTCTGCGCGACCATGATCCGGAGGAACTGAGCCACTATTCGAATGCCACCACCGACATCGAGTTCCTGTTCCCGTTCGGCTGGGGCGAGCTGTGGGGCATTGCAGACCGCACCGACTTCGACTTGACACAGCATCAGAACACTTCTGGTGTTTCCATGGAATATTTCGATCAGGAAGCGGGCGAGAAGTATATCCCGTATGTTATTGAGCCGTCGCTCGGCGCGGATCGCGTAGCGCTGGCATTCCTGTGCGATGCGTATGACGAGGAGGTTGTGGGTCAGGATAAGAACGGTAAAGACGATGTGCGCACCGTTCTGCGTCTGCACCCGGCGCTCGCGCCGTTTAAGGCTGCGGTGCTGCCTCTCTCTAAGAAGCTGACGGAAAAGGCAATGCCGATTTGGCAGGAACTTTCCAAGCAGTTCTCGGTGGACTTTGACGATGCTGGTTCGATTGGCAAGCGTTATCGCCGAGAGGATGAAATCGGTACGCCGTACTGCGTCACGATGGACTTTGAAACCGAGCAGGATGGATGTGTAACCGTTCGCGACCGCGATAGCATGGAGCAGGAGCGCATCAGGATTGAGGATGTAGCTGCCTATATTGCAGAGAAAATTGCGTTTTAAAAGAACTATGTAGAAAAACCGCTGCGCATGCAGCGGTTTTTCTTTTTAGGAAGTGTGACGGTCCTCGGTATCATTGTTGCCGCGGAAGAGTAAGGAAATACACCACAGCGCAGCCAGGCCCACAAGGGAAAAAATGATACGGCTTATCGCGCTGGCCTGTCCGCCGAACAAGAATCCGACTAAATCAAACCCGAATAAGCCGATGCTGCCCCAGTTCAGGCCGCCAATAATGGCAAGAATCAATGCAAGTTTGTCAAGAAACATAAAAACTCCCCTTTCCGGTTTTCCATAGTATGGCCGGAAAGGGGAGAAAACATGCAGATAAATTGTATTTTATACTAATCAGATATTATAGCTGAGCAAAGACCTGGCCAATCGGCGCATGAATCACCAAATCAGCGCGACGGTCAGCGGGTGTTTCGGACTTATTGACCAGAACCAGTTTGTTGCCGCGGTAGTAGTCAATCAGACCGGCGGCCGGATAGACTGCAAGGGAAGTGCCGCCGATGATGAGAATGTCTGCATTGCGGATGTATTCTACGCTTTTGTTGATAGTATGGCTGTCCAGACTTTCCTCATACAGAACAACATCCGGTTTGATGATGCCACCGCATTCACATTTGGGAACACCTGTGCCGGCGGCGATGTCGCGCACGTCATAAGGCTTGCGGCAGCGCATGCAGTAGTTACGTAACACCGAGCCATGCAACTCTAACACTTCCTTCGAGCCTGCTTTTTGATGCAGACCGTCGATGTTCTGCGTGACAACGGCGCGGCATTTTCCCATGCGCTCCCATTCGGCGAGTTTGAGATGTGCGGCATTTGGCTCTGCGTCCAACGCAAGCATTTTTGCACGATAAAAACGAAAAAATTCTTCCGGTTCCGCCATAAAAAATGTATGGCTTAAAATGGTTTCCGGCGGATATTTGTATTGCTGATTGTACAGACCATCTACTGAGCGGAAGTCCGGAATACCGCTTTCCGTGGAAACGCCTGCGCCACCGAAGAAAACGATGTTATCACTGGCATCCACCCATTCTTTCAGCCTGGCAATTTGTTCATCCATGCTTCTCTGCCTCCTTTATTTATTCTACAAAAGAAACGATACCCTCCTTGCGGGGCTTTGCGGGTGTCTCCTTGGTAATATAACCGATTGCAGCTGAACAGATGACGATATGATCCTCAGGTACGCCGTATTCAGTCAACAGCGAGCGTACCTTTGGGTCGTCGCAGCATTCGCGAATTTGGTTGATCCAGCAGGAACCGAGTCCCAGCTCGGTCGCCATAAGAAGCAGATTTTCCATTGCCGCGGCACCGTCGACAAAAGCGTGGTGCTCATCGCGCTTATAGGAAATGATAATGTTGACCGGGGCACCGTAGAAATTATATTCTGGGCCGCGGTTGTCCGCTTCGGCGACCGCGCGGGCCAGTGTCAGGGATTTTTCTGCGCTATATACTACTGTGAAGTGCCAAAGATACTTGCCCATGCCGGAAGGTCCCATTGAGCGGCCTCGACCATCTGCATGATCTGGTCTTTGGGAGGGAGCTTGGATTCAAACGCGCGCGTGGAGCGGCGGGATTTAATAGTCTGCATCAGGTTGGACATGAAAAAACCTCCTTGGTTAGAACTTGATTAGAATAAATATAGTATAGCCCCTGTGCGGTCAGGTTTCAATACAACATCACCAAAAATGGGAATTGACGTGTAAAAAAACTGTGAAAAGCGGGTTTTCTGTGTTATACTGTTACAGATTAAAAATGATAAACGGGAGACGGATGCGAATATGATTACAATCAGCGATCTGAGCTTGAATTTCAGCGGGGAGCCGCTGTTTAAGGATGTCAATCTGAAGTTTACGGAAGGGAACTGCTATGGCGTCATCGGCGCCAACGGGGCAGGGAAATCCACATTTTTGCGGATTTTGTCGGGCGACCTTGACCCGTCCACCGGTACGGTGTTTATTGCGCCCAAGACGCGCATGAGCGTTTTGAAACAGGATCACTTTGCCTTCAACGAGGAGACCGTGCTCAATACCGTGCTGGGCGGCAATCCTCGCCTGCTGGAGGTCATGCGGGAGAAGGATGCGCTTTATACGAAGGAGCCCTTTACCGAGGAGGATGGCAACCGGGCGGCAGAACTTGAGGCTGAATTTGCCGAGATGGGCGGTTGGGAAGCGGAAACCGAAGCCGGTCAGTTGCTCAACGGTCTGGGACTGGATGCGGATGAGATTCTCTATACCGAGATGCAGTATCTGGGCGACGTGGAAAAGGTAAAGGTGCTGCTCGCGCGCGCGTTGTTTGGTAAGCCGGATATTCTGCTGCTTGACGAGCCGACCAACCATTTGGATATTCAGGCGGTACGCTGGCTGGAGGACTTCCTTGCAGACTTTGAGGGCACGGTTCTGGTGGTTTCGCATGATCGTCACTTCCTCAATAACGTCTGTACGCATATTGTGGATATCGACTTCGGCAAGATTAAGCTGTATGTCGGTAACTATGAGTTCTGGTATGAGTCCTCGCAGCTCATTCAGCGCATGATTAAGGATCAGAACCGCAAGAACGAGGAAAAAATTAAGGAACTGCAAAACTTTATTCAGCGTTTTGCAGCAAACAAGTCCAAATCCCGTCAGGCAACCAGCCGCCGTAAGCTGATCGATAAGCTGACGGTTGAGGAGCTGCCCGCTTCCTCGCGTCGCTATCCATGGGTATCGTTTGCAGCTGACCGCGAGGCAGGCAAGGATATTCTCGAGGTGCGCGGTATTTCCAAGACGATTGACGGTGAAAAGATTTTGGATAACGTATCTTTTATTGTGCGCCGCGGAGATAAGATTGCATTTATTTCGGATAACGAACTGGCGATGACTACGCTGTTCCAGATTTTGATGGGTGAGCTGAAGCCGGACGAGGGCAGCTTCAAGTGGGGCGTGACCACTTCGCAGAGCTATTTCCCCAAGGACAACAACGAATTCTTTGAGGGCCACACCGAAAATATGTTGGATTGGATTGCGCCGTATTCTCGTACGGACACGCTGGAATCTACGCTGCGTGGCTTTTTGGGCCGTATGCTGTTTTCCGGCGATGATGTATACAAACCGGTGCGCGTGCTTTCGGGCGGTGAAAAGGTGCGTCTAATGCTTGCCCGCATGATGCTGTTCGGTTCTAATGTGCTGGTGATTGACCAGCCGACAAACCATCTGGATTTGGAATCCATTACGGCGGTTAACAACGGTGTGCGCGATTTCAAGGGCACGGTGTTGTTTGCTTCGCATGACCATGAGTTTGTGCAGACCATAGCAACGCGTATCATTGAAATTCGTGATAAGGGTGTGCTGGATAAGGAATGCACATACGATGAATTCCTCGAGTTCCGTGAAACCTATCAGGGATAAATGAAGAAGGGGATATATGGCCTGCTGGTGCTGCTGATGCTGTTCGTGGCGGCTTTGGTATCTTCCTCTTTGCTGGGATGGGGGTGTCCGGTGCAGCATTTCACCGGTGTACCTTGTCCGGGCTGCGGCTTGTCACGGGCAGCTTTCGCACTGCTGCGACTGGATTTTTGGACAGCCTTCCGTTATAATCCGATGATTTATGTGCTGCCGCCGATTGTGCTTTTGGTTCTGTTTCGGAAGAAGCCGCTGCTGGGTACGAAAAAGCGGGAGAGTATCCTGCTGTGGAGCGTAATGGCACTCTGGGCAGGTATCTGGATTACGCGATTGGTGATGCGCGATCCGCTGATCTGCGGTGCTGTAATATGAGGTATCGTTTTTTGAAAACGCATGGCTATCCACCATGCGTTTTCTTTATAATAATTAAGAAACAGGATAGGCTGCATGTAGGAGTACAATACATCTTGGACAGTTGAATAAAAAAGGGATGAAGGATAAGGCCTCATCGGTTAAAGTTGAGTTGCTACACTTAACTTGACGAGAGGGGGCCATAT
>NZ_JBQKJP010000046.1:0-23046 GCF_052117205.1 Candidatus Agathobaculum pullicola
CATCTTTGTCTTTTCTTCAATACTTACTTTTGACTTTTGTGACATAGAAGTGCCCCCTCCATGATTGACAGTGTTTTATTTCACTGTCTCTCATAGAGGGAGCATATCAAATAAAACTACATCAGGGGGTATTGCAATGAGTACACGAACATATACACATGTACAGGAACTATTGCCTATAATTGAGGGAATGATTCAAGATGGGAAAACACAGAGGGAAATAGCCGAACACTTTGGATTCAAAAACAAAGACGTAGTGAAATATTTGCTGAAGCGGCAATGCCGTAAACAAAGAAGGGCGGAAGCCGGTATCCTTCCGCGACCAAAGGGACGGCCGAGAAAAGGAACTATCTCCAGAGACCTTGTTGCAGAGCAGGCCTGTGAGATCCGGCGGCTACGTATGGAGAACGAGTTGCTACGGGATTTTCTGCGATCCACAGAAAGGAAGTGAGAGCAAAGGCAAAGTATGCAGTAATTTACCGTTACCGAGAGAAGTATCCTGTGCTTGTTATGTGCAAATTCTTTTCAGTGTCCAAAAGCGGCTATTACAACTTTGTAAAACGGATGCGACGACCGGAAAAGGATGCTACTCTTGCTGAAATCATTCGGCAGCAGCAGGACAAATGCTTTCATACCTATGGCTATCGGCGGATGTGGCTGTGGCTGAGAACCAGCAAAGGTATTTACTGCAATCCCAAAACCATCCTGCGTGTCATGAAGAAATATGGCTTATTAGCCGAGATTCGTCGCCGCAGAAAGTGGCAGCAGATGGGCCAGCAGTTGCACAAATATAAGAATCTTCTTAACCGGAATTTTCACGCCGAAGCGCCGAACCGCAAATGGGTGACCGACATCTTCTATATCCAGACCGAGCAAGGTGTGCCGTACCTGTCTATGATGCGAGATCTGTACGACAACAGCATTGTGGCCTACAAGTCGGAACGCGGCAGACTGTGAATCTGGTACTGGATACTATCCGCCAAGCAGTGCACCTACAAAAGAAGAAGGTCGCCGCAGAGTTGCAGCTCGACAGCGACCAAGGCTTTCAATACACATCTCAGGCATATTTCCAGCTGACTAAACAATACGGCATTACACCTTTGATGTCAAGACGTGGGAACCCGTATGACAATGCAATGGCAGAAAATTTCTTTTCCATCCTCAAAACAGAGTTCATTTACCAGCACAAGCCCGCTGCCTTTTCGAAACCAATGAGATGATTGACCGCTATATCCACTTTTACAACCATGAGCGTATCCAGCTAAAGACTGGAGAGGCGCCGCTGGCGCGACGCCTCTCCGCTTAAACTCAATCTTTCCTACCAGAGCTCTTTTGTACTGTCCGCACAATCTGGAGCAGTTTAATACCCATAGTGCCTTCTATACACTTTTCGTTTTATTTCATGCTGCCTTTTGTGCCCCAGTTGGCAAACTCACTATACGTCAGATAGATACTATCATTCGAAAGTCCGGTTGTTTGCTGAACTGCTTCAAATGCGGCTTCAGTAAACGCTTTTTGATTTGCAAACTCAGTTGAACCATAGCAGCGCACATCCAGAAATGCAAGTTCACGTTTTTCGCCCGCCAAATACATTGCATGTCCGTCTGCAATATCCACCATCAGTGCTTTTTCCGTTTTTCCCGGAATAACACTGATTTTTTCTCCCAAAGCAGACTTGAGCATATCTTTTTGCACATCTGATAATTTTTTCGAAGTAGAAATTCCGATATATGGCATGCTTTACACCTCATCTACTAACATTTTCTTTAATTATAGCACGACGTTCATCGCTGCACAAGATGGACAATTTATAAACGCTTTGTTAATTTTGTTCAAAAACCGTGCACAATTATCTGCTGGTGTGGTATGATATCAGCAGTGATTTCTATTGCCGAACGGATGTGTGCCTATGAATATAAAGTGTACGCAAAATATTTATAAAAGCGCCAACGGTGTATCTAATGTCACATATTATATCCTGGTGCCGGAAGAAACGGAACCACGTGGCATTGTGCAGCTTTCGCACGGCATGTGTGAGTATTTTTCCCGATACACTGCGTTCGCCAAATATCTGTGCAGCCTTGGCTTTATCGTCTGTGGCAATGACCATATTGGGCACGGTGCCTCGGTTGCTCGCTCCTCTGAGCTTGGCTTTTTTGCCACACGAGATGGATGGAAGTATCTGGTGCAAGATATCGAGCAGCTGACCGACTTGATGCAGCAGCGGTATCCATCTCTTCCCTACTTCCTGATTGGACATTCTATGGGTTCTCTAATTGCCCGCCTTTATTTAACCGAATATGGCGAGAAACTATCTGGCTGCGTCTTGATTGGCACTGCCGGTCCAACTGCCGCCGCAATCAGCGCCGCACATCTGGCGGATTCAATTGCCCGCTCCCGCGGCATGACATATCGCAGCGGCTTCCTGTCCTCCTTGACATTCAAAGGCTATAATCGTAAAATCAAGCATCCACATACGGTGTTTGATTGGCTCAGCCGGGATGAAAATGTAGTATCGCTATATCAATCAGATGAAAAATGTAACTTCATTTTTACAGCAACCGGCTTTCGTGATTTATACACTTTGCTTGCCAAAGCTAATTCTGCTCATACTTTTCGCCGCACTCCCCGCGATTTGCCATTGCTTTTTCTATCTGGTGACAAGGATCCGGTAGGAAAATATGGAGAGGGTGTTCGTCGTGTTGTCAACCTCTACCGTGGTGCCGGGGTCAAAAATATTGAGGTCATCTTTTATAAGGATGCACGGCATGAGGTGCTCAATGAGCTTGGACGGTTGGAGGCATTTGGAGATATCTCTCGCTGGCTGGAGAATCAGCTTTTGACGCCGGCAGAAGCGAAGGAACAAGCAGTAAATTAAATCTTCTGTAGAGGCTATATCAAAAAATGCGCTGCATTTGCAGCGCATTTTTTATCAATTTATTATCTTCAAGATTTCACTGGGATGCGTCAGTCGTATATCTGCTGTCAGTTGCTCTGGCTCATGACAGCCCCATAACGCTAAGCCACTTTTGATACCAGCAGCACGCGCGCACTGCATATCGTATGGGCTGTCTCCAATAAAGATCGCCCGCTCCGCAGTTCCTCCCATCCGTTTGAGGCATTCAAACAGTTCATCCGGTGCAGGTTTCGGGTCTGCCACATCGTCTGAGCAGACAACAGCATCAAAAAACTCACTCAGTCCAAGTGGCTTTACCCCATGGATATATTGCGAACGATTGCGTGAAGTTGCAATTCCCAACTTGTTTCCTCCCTCTTTCAGGGCACGCAGTGTGTCTACAATTCCGTCATAAACCGTCACATGTTCTAAATGACGATACGCCTCTTGCTCCCAGCTATGCAACACAGCATCAAATTGTTCAGCCGGTACACCACAGTAAGTAAGCCCCTGCCAACCGGTCATACCAAATGCAGTTTGTATTCGCTCAGGCGATGGTGTGTATCCGTGTTCGTTCAACGCATAACCAAGCGCAGGTAAATATACCGGTGCAGAATCAATCAGCGTGCCATCGACGTCAAAAATAATGAAATTCATTTTTCTTCCTCCTAAATTCACACAAAAGCGGGCGGCAGAAACCGTCCGCTTCTATTCTATTTCTTACTTCGTCCACTGTGCTTTAGCAATTCCTTCGGCAAACACTTTGTGGAAGCCGCGAACATTGGCCTCAATATCGCCATTAAATACAGCGGAGCCGGCAACAATGACATCTGCACCTGCAGCAACAATATCCGCTGTGTTGGTAAGTTTGGCGCCACCATCAATTTCCAGTTCGCAGCTGTAGCCGTTCTTCTGGATTTCTGCGCGTGCCGCACAGATTTTATCCATACATTCGGGAATGAACCCCTGTCCACCAAAGCCTGGCTCTACGGTCATAATCAGAACCATGTCACAATGCGGCATCAAAGGGAATAGCACTTCCACCGGCGTTTTGGGTTTGATAACGCATGCAGCCTTGACACCCGCCGCGCGGATTGTCTTAAGTTGAGCAAGCGTGTCGCCATTCGACTCGTAATGTACGGTGATGATATCCGAGCCGGCTTTGATAAAATCATCTAAATATTGCTCCGGGTCAGTAATCATCAGATGTACATCAAGCACTTTATCGGTTGCTTTTCGCAGCGATTTGACAACTGGTGCTCCGATTGTAATATTCGGCACAAAATGTCCGTCCATCACATCCACATGCACATACTCTGCGCCTGCGTTAGTCGCAATTTTAATATCACGCGCCAAATTGGCAAAATCTGCCGAAAGAATGGACGGTGATAGTTTGATTTCCATGCTTGTTCCCCCTGTGACCACGAAGCCGCTCACGGCATATTTTGATGATAAGCGGGCTTTGCGCGGCCATGCGCCGCCACCGGCTTTTTCGAATACAGGGAGCGGCAGCGTCTTGCACCGCTCCCCTTTTGTTTCCATTATACCGCAATTTTTCACTTTTTCAATCTTTTTCCGTTCAGACACCGTGTATTTTTCTTGCACTCATAATAGAATGATAAAACTTCTTTATTTTTTCGTTGTTCAATTGAGACGTTTGTCAGCTTCAGCCATTTACCGTATGAGGAGGTGAAGAATAATGCCACCACAAAAGAGCCAGGAAGAACTGACTGCACTGTATCAGCGCAACTTAGATGCAGTTTACTGCTTATGTTATGTATACCTGAGAAACCATGCGGATACGGAGGACGCGGTGCAGTCTGCATATGCTGTCAATAAAAGCGACAGCAACCAAAACGATACGCTGGAGGTTAAACAGGTCATTGGCGACGGCAATCTGGTGTATCTGCTACTCAAATTTACTGCGCCTGAGGGTGTACGACTGAATCAGGATGACTACCGTTTCAGCGGTGCACTGCAAGCAGCGCAGCAAACGACCGCCGCCGGATTTTTCAAAATCACGGATGAAAACGAAAATGATAACAAAATTACGCTTATCATGTGTGAGCCCACACGAGAACCTGCCTTAGGAAAGTGTGCGGTTCTGGAACTATACGATTTGGAGGGCGCTAACAACGTGGAAAACTATCAAATAGTCCTGTCTCACAACTGGCGCATCTCCTTCCCACTAAATTTTGACGACTGTTCGATTGTATACCCTGTAAAACAGACTCTGTCAGCCGAGGGTTATGATATCACGTTGCAAAGCATTTCGGTATCCCCACTCTCAATCACGCTGCGCGCCAATAGTCCGTAGACACGTGAAATCATTCAGTCACTAGATGACAAGTACGCGCCCTATTCGGATGATTCGTCCCACTGGCTCCCTGTCACCATTCACTATGCCGATGGTGTCTTGGAAACTGCGCCCCGCAGCGGACGCATGGGACAGCTGTCAGAAATACATCACCTGACTGGCGATATTCTGAATATCATCGCCTTTGATAACCTGATTAACGACAAGGAGATTCAATCGATTGAAATTTGCGGCTATGAGATTCCGCTGGTACAGAATTAGAAAAGAAAAACGCTCGGTAGGGCACCCCCGCAAAAGGACAACAAAAAACCGATTTTGCGCATCAGTGAGAAAGGGTCTGCGGAAATCCGCAGGCCCTTCTTTTTGCGCACGTCAAAAAAAGACGCCGATAGCCAGTTGACTGTCCTCGCCCCTGCTATTTGAGAAGTGCTGCGAAAAACAATCTCTCGATGCTTCACAAAAACGACTTTCGAAAATTTGAATTTAGTTAGATTGCAGTAATGCAAATATTGTTGTGGCTTTTTCTATCCGCTTGTGGTATGTTGTCTTGCTACAAGGAGGTAGGATATATGCACGATACACTGAAACTGCTCTATGACAGATTTTACACGCCACTGCCCATGACGGAGGCTGAGCAGGAAATTGAAGATTGTCACAAGCAGCTCATCGAGCGATTGGAAAAACCAGAGAGAAAACTGGTGCTGCGGATCATGGATGCCCAGAATCTAATGACGGAGGAACGCTCCATGGACAGTTTCCTCTGTGGCTTTCACCTGGCTTTGGAAATAGCAAACGAATTGAATTACTATAAACAGAACAGGCAGCCATCGTCAGCTGAAGAAGCTGAGTCAGATGCCTGTTCTATATGATTGCAACAGGAAGCAGTAGGCATTCAGCACATCTCACCTATGCGACAAGGATAGCGTCAAGCCGCTGGAACGCCTGCGCTTTACGGGTCGGAAGCCATTCCGAGCGTTCCCGATCATAATAGCGAAATGCTGCCTCCCACGCAGATATTGCAAACACATCGCAATACGCCTTATTGGAGGAAAAGCCAACAGGCTGTCCACCAGGAAAATCATCATTGTTGACCAAAGAAGTAATACAATGGCCGCTCATTAACTCCGGGGATACCGGCGAAAGATGAATTCCTCCTACATTTGTACAGGAGAATGCCCATCCTTGCAGACGGAGAGCAGCTCCAGCTCCTCGTCACTGAGCAGACCCGCGTCGTGCAATTCATCCAGAAGTGCAGTATATTCCTGTTGTATCATGTTGGACGGGTCATACTTCTGACCAAGGCTCTTCCATTCCTCATCTGTCAACGCAGTGGAAAGGTCAAGCATAGGCTGGTCGTTCTCCGAGGAAAGCGCGTGAGCGTTCTAAAAAGCATTGGAGAAATACGCCTGCATGGCAGCTCGATCCTCCGGACTGCTGCACACTATAAAGCTGGCGTTTGGCGTGGTTCCGGTCGTGATATCCGCCCAACTGACGGTGGAAATGTCGGACGCTTGCGGTGACGCTGTCCCTTTGAGAGAATTGCCAACCGACTTTGAGGTGTATGCCGGATGCTTGGCTGATGCCGATGGGACTCCACGAGTCATAGAAATACTTCATCCTTTTACAGACTGTGTGATATCGTAACCTGTATAACTTAACTGTCTGTTCTGCCAGCAATCAGGGCCATTATACGGTCTGGATTCGCTCGTTCTTGACGCGGTCAATGGTCAGTTGAATACTGCTTAAATCCATCATCAAAGGCGATGTAGTTGCCCCGCTCCCTGTGGCCCTTCTCACCGCGTTCATTTGGTTTAGGATCTCCAGCACTTTGGAATAGGCGCCTTGCCTGATTTGCAAACTGCTGTCAGGCACTGCCCACTGGGACATGATCTGCGCAAACTGAAGTGCGTTTCCACCCACATCACGCAGGGAACGGGACACTGGAGCCCATACCGGAAGATGAGGTCCAGATATAGGCAGGCTCAAAATACCCCGGCACAATCGTGATACGGGACATTCCCAAGTCACTGGTTTCCAATCGGCTCAGGACGCCTTTTTTCTCCAAGTATCGGATGAATTCGTCATACTCCGTTTGTGACATGTTTTGCGGATCATACTTTTCCACAAGCGCTTGGATTTCCGCCTCTGACAGCGTTTGATTGCCCAACTCAGGCGGATTCCCTTGTACTTGCTCGACCTGTTTTTGAAATTTTTCCATGAGAGCCGTGTAGTTATAAGTACCAACCTCCGCTTTTTGGGTCGTGGGATTCAACCAAATGCAGGGCAAATAAATCGCCTCAGCTCCCCCTGTCACATTCACACAAACATCTCCTTCACAAACAATACGCTGTTCAAGACAAAACCGTTACGCCTTTACATCAATTCCCCGCTGGTATTCCTCCAAAATGCTGGTATCGAATGCCTGCCCCGGCTGCCAGCCGGGAACACGGGATTTGACAAAGGCATTGATTTTGTCCACTTCATCAAAGTGGATCTGGTCTATTGTGTAGGCCGCATCCCTCCGGTCTTTGGCAGGGATGGACATTAGATAGCTATGCACCATTTCTCCATATTCATTGCCTGTCCCAGTCATGCCATAGCGGTACTTCATATTCTCAAATACTCTGTCTCGCACTTTCTGTTCGATCTCCTTGGATACAGGGATGGTATGAAAGTCTGCTGCGGTCATCCCGGTAATGTCCATCCCGTCATCCGGCGTATCAGGATGTGCGACCGCAGCACCGTTTGGATACGCCGGCTGTGCGACCTTACGACTATACTGGTCTGCATTCATCATCATACGGGCCATATCTGTGATCGTCATTTTATAACACCCCTTCCGGAAAATCGGTTATCAGGTTATTCACATCATTTGCTTTCCGTCCAGGGATCATAATTTTCCCAGAACTCGAAGTCTGCATCAGTCCAACCCTCCGGTTTGGCAATCAGATTCCACTCGTGATTGGCAAAGTGGTCTTTTTATTGATCGAACAATACTTTGAAAAGTTCAGGCTTATTATGCATCCAATCGGTATAGAGAGAAGTAAAACTTTCCTTTACAAAGCGCTGGCTCTCAAAATAGTCCATCCCAGATCCATTGATGGATGATTTCAACTGCTCGACGAAAGCGTTCCATTCTTTGGTCATTTGTCTAATTGCTTGATAGTGTTTTCCTTCTGGGGAAAGAGATATAACTATTTCCTTTGTGTGTCCCTCCCAGATGTCTACATTGCGCTGTGCAGCATCTTCTGGAAGGGAGAAATTGAAACTTCCATCCGCATACTGCATTTGGGAGATTTCTCTTTTTTCGATTTCAGTCCCTGTACCGTGCGGAACGGCATCCGTCTGCCTTGCCTCGTTCTGGACTCCGCCGGGGACCATCTTGTCGTCCAGACTCACCGCCTTACTTAAATCCACCCGATCAAAATTCGGCGGGGAAAATTGAATTTTCTCCCCAACCGTGGTCGGCTCCGCCTGCTGGCCCGATGGCTTGATATTGGTTACCCAGCCGCTGTTTACCAGAGCGTCGGGCAGGCGCATAGCTCCGGTGTCAGAAATAATCAAAGACATTTCGTTGTGCCTCCTTTACGCTTTTACATCAACGCTCCGCTGGTGTTTCTCTAAAATGCTGATATCAAATGCCTGCTCCGGCTGCCAGGGGAGGAGCGCCGCCCTGTCGCCCTCCTTCTGCTCTGTGCTCTCCGACCCCTGCCCAGCTTTGCAGGCGGGCTGCATCCGCTGGACGGCGGCCAGCACAGCAAGCCCGGAGGAATCTTTTTGGGCAAACCGGGCGAGCGCCTGCGTCCGCACCTGCTCGTACACCTGCTCGGCTTCCTCCTGGGTGTCACAGGTGCGGAGCTGTTCCTCGACCATTTCGATCTCCTGCTGGATCCGCTCCGCCTTGGCCGCGGCTTCCGGGTAATGCTGGCGCAGAAAGCGCATTTCCGCCGTAGTCAGTCGCCTGCCTGTGTACATCTTGCGGATGATCTCCTCGTACTTCCGATAGCGTGCCCGGCTCTCCTCCGTCTCCCGGACCTCCTCTTCGGGAAAGAGGGACGTGGCCGTCAGCTCCATTTTACGCTTTTCCCCCATTGGAAGAGCCTGCTTTTGGAGACTGAAAGGGTGACTGCCGCCAATACCATTCATGGCCATAGAAGGAACCTCCTTACCTTAATGGTTTTGTGGCCACTGTAAGCTCGGGCCATTCACATCAGCGGAAATTGCCGGTCTTTTGCAGTTATGCACGGATATCCAGGGCAGCCGTGTCAGCAGGAGCCTGTCCCTGGGCAGCAGTCTTCATTTCCGTACGGGCTTCCCGAAATGCCAGCATATAAATATCGCCTGTTTCGTTGATGAAAATAGACTCCGCTTTTGTCGGAATAATTGTCCATCCGCCGCCAAAGCTGTTGTAACTTGCCAGAATTTCACCCTCCGGGGAATATATCTCAGCAGTTTGACCAATAGAATCGCCTTGGACTTTCGCTGAGCAATTTCCCATAAGGCGCTCTAAATACACCTTGATTCGTTCCTGTTCCTGTGCCAATCCCTTCATCACGGAATTTACCTGAGCCATTGGACCAGAGCGGTCCGGAGATACGTATTTCTTCATTTGAGCATCTCTGAGCTGGAGATAGCCCTGATCCATACAAACCCCCTTTTCCGCATCCTCTCGGGCCAGCGTTTGAATCTGCTTTACAAAGCCGTCTGCGATCGCGTTCCTAACGGCCTTTTTTGCCGATGTTTGGATGTTCGACGCGCCACCCAGCTTGGCCGTATTGCTGGCTCCCAAGCCGCCAATTTGCATGGATACTCCCTCCCAACATCAATAATATAAACTTTGTGTTAAACCATAAAATCCATACTGCGGGAGACCGTCGGGAAACGGTCAAAATACCCCTTTGGATAGATCTGTAAATTAGACAAAAATTGATTCAGTAAGCTGGCCTTGTCCGTATTTTTATCGGAAAAGGACAACAAGCCTAACACATTCCGAAGGTCATCCTTGGAATGATCAAAAACAACGTCTGTGCTGAGACGATGCTCTATGCCATCTTCGTCTGTGTAGGAAACCCATGTTTGTGCCTTGGAAGGATCTGTAGGATCAAACTCATCGGTGGTGTAATCAACAAAGATTTTGTTCCCGTTTTTGTCTATCGACGAAAAAGAGGTAAGCCTGATGCTGTTGTACGGATCTCCACCGGATTCATAAAACCACTTGAAATTTTCCGGGGGCGCAACATCGGGGTCGATGATATAGTGATAATCAGATGCAACAAATGGATCGCCGCTTAAAGCGGTGTTGAAATTGTATAGATTGGTTTTGCCCTGTGCCATGTAGTCTGGAACCTCAAAAGTAGAGCCGTACTCCTGCGACACATTCTGAGCACCTTCCGTAATAGCAGAGATTGCCGATTCACTGGCATAATAATAGTCGGAATTGTAATAGGCCCAGTTACGCTGCACATTCATGTCCCCGGTGATATACTGCTCTCCCTCGGCGTTGTTGCGCTGGGCGGCAGCCGACAAAATTTTTCCCCGGAAGGCATTGTAAAAATTGGTTGCCGCTTCTTTCAGCGATGCGGTCAGAGGCCCTGTTGGATTTTCCATGGAGCCAAAAAGTTCTTTCTTCAGCAGTTTCTCATACTCGGCCTGCAACTCCGATTCCGACACGGTGCCATCAAAGAACTGATTGATACAATCATCCATCGGGCTGGTCTGTGTTGCCTGGTCCCCCTCCAGATAGGCTCTCGCCGCCTCTGCCAGTTCTGAGGAGGCGCATGTGGATTTTACCGAAACAAAGGAATCCACGTCGACCGTGTCCTTGGGAACCTTCGTCAGATCTTTGGTAATGCACGGAAAGCTGCCATAATTATTTTTCAGATGCGGATAGCTGGAAATGTTAATCTTGCCCATCTTTCCCCACTCCTCGTTACTGCGATAGGTACTGCCACCGGAACAAATACCCTTTATTATTTTATCGACCATCCGGCGAGGAAAATTTAGATTGTTCTCCCGCCATGATGAGAAGAAATGTGTGAAAGGTTTCCGTAAGGCTGGAAAATTCCAAATAAAGTCCTCCAAAATCATTGCCAAACTGCCACGCCTCCCGGGGCGTAGCGTTTTCGCTGTCTGGCACACTGCACCAGGCGCATAAGCCCCGCATGGAATAGTCGATGCGTTCCAGGGGCGCTTCGGTGGGGCTGCCATGCTCATTATGAAACAGGAATCCTCTGGCCAGGATGGCCAGCACCCGATTGAGTCCCTCAAAATCCAGGATGGTGTCGAAAGTAAAGCGGCCCAGATAGGTGGTGTCCTGCTTGTTCCGGGCGGTGTAGGTCACCGCGCCGGTGTAGTCCTGAAATTCCTTCCAAATATCATGAGACAGATGTCTGCGCAGATAGGCCACATAGGTCTCGCAGGTTTTGGCATACGTGATGATGCCCGGTTTGAGGCGGACGGGTGGGCCTTCCGCTCGTCGGTGTATCTGAGTGTGTGACCATTCTTTGTGCGGTGAGGCAGCAAATCATGCTCCGCTGCGCAAGGCTTCGCCGCCCCTGGCGGCGGTGAAACGCCCGCCCTTCAGGGCGGGCGTTTCACGCAAGCATAGCGTTTTGATGTCAAAACGCGCTTGCAGGGGAAAACCCCTGACCCCAATGCCGCCTGCGGGCGGAACTTTCCGGCAAGGTTGCCGAAAAGTTTTCGGAAGATTTTCCACGCAAGATCGGGTTTGACAAAATTGTCAAACCCGATCTCATTGGAACATTTGGCAATTCCGGCGGCAGTTCATTGCGCTGAAAATCGGGTTCGGAAACCTTGCCGGACCCGATTTTCACCTGCATCAGGGTGTCGTTTTTTCAATAAACTGTCTACATGATTGGGTACATTATAATCCGTACAAGGGTGTCCATGTTAGCACCCTGGAGGTCAAGAAATCCAGGGCAGGGTGCATCATGAGACCCCCATTTTTCTTTTTTAATGCGGACACAGACTGTCCGCATTATCTGTTAGGATGGGTGCGAGAACCGGGGATGGCCCTGGAGCCGTCTCCCGAGAGGAGGAGCAACATGAACACACAAACACACCGCACCTGCATCCGGATGAGCCAGGAGGAATACGACCTGCTGAAAAAGAAAAGCAGGGCTGCCGGACTGTCCGCCAACGCCTGGCTGATGAGAGAGCTGGAGCGAAACCGCCCTATACTCTACCGGGAGAAAGAGACGAGAGCGGCCATCGCCTTTGCGGATGAGGCTGGCCGGGACATCAACGCCGTGGCCAGGGTATTCAACAGCGGCTGCGGCACCGCCCAGCAGCTGGGCTTTTCCGTCCGCCGCCTGGCCCAGGTGGTGGAGCAATTCCGGCAGGTGCGAAAGCTGGGGTACCCCTATGCGGTATAAACACAAGCCACGCCCACCTATGCGGGACAACAGCTGTTCTCTGTCCGTCCGCATGACGGATGAGCAGTACCAGCGGCTGTGCCGCTATCTGGCCATCACCAGACTGCCGGTCACAACTTATTTCCGCAAGCTGATCAAGGAAACCACGATCCACGCCCGAATGCCCAGGCAGAAGATAGACCCGCATCCCGCCGTAAACCATATCTACTCCAACATCCGGCAGATCGCCCGCTGCCCAAGGGCCAGAGAACTTGCCCCGGAGCAGATCGCGCAGCTGGAGTTTCTGGCAGACAAGCTCTGTGAGGAGTGCTTCCTTCTCTCCACCCAGCAATAGCCCCCTGTAAGGCCATAGGAGGCCCCGTGTGGCCGCGCACCCCCCCAGGAGGGGTAGGTAGGCCACTAGGGAGAAACTGGGCGCTTTCAGCCGAATCGTCAGGAGCGTCACTTTAGGAAGGTCTGACAATGTTGTCAAACCTTTCTGGCCAAAGCATGGAAACGTTAAATGTGCCGCTGGGGCAAAAAATCGAATATTGCCAAAAGCGATACGCAAGAAAGTTCAAATATGTCATAAAAGCAAAAGACCGTTTTTGACGAAATCACCAAAAGCGCTGCCCAGGAAGGTTTGGCAAGGTTGCCAAACCTTCCTGGGCAGAGATGGAGGAAACGAAAATGTCAGAAGAAGCGAAAGATGATGTTCGACAGGTAACCGTGGAACGCCTTCAGCGCTCCCATGGGCGACTCATCCAGGTGGTGTCCGTGTTCCCGGTACAGGGCAGCGCCACCCCGGAGGATAAGCTGAAAGCCCTCATCGACCTGAACGCGCAGCAGGGAAAGCTGTGCGCCTAAAGGACTGGACATTCCCCAGGCTTTGGGGTATTGTGTAGGCGCGATGCGCTGAAACGGTTTGACGAGAAAAAAGGAGGGCTGTATGAAACAGTCAAACCAGAATGAGATCACCGCCCTGTACTGCCGTCTTAGCCAGGATGACGGGGCGGACGGAGAGTCCAACAGCATCCAGAACCAGCGGAATATCCTGGAGCGGTACGCACGGGAGCACCGCTTCCCCAACCCCCGCTTTTATGTGGATGATGGCTATTCCGGGGGCAGCTTCAACCGCCCCGGCTTCCAGCAGATGATGACGGACATGGAAAACGGGAAGATCCGCACCATCATCACCAAGGACCTGTCCCGGCTGGGACGCAACCAGCTCCACACGGGGCTTTACATCGAGGAGCGGTTTCCCATGTTCGGCGTCCGCTACATCGCCATCAACGACAATGTGGACACCAACCGGAGTGAGAGCACGGAGCTGATGCCCTTCAAGAATCTCTTTAACGAGTGGTTTATCCGGGACACCAGCCGGAAGATCCGGGCGGTACAGCGGGCCAAGGCGGAGCGTGGGGAGCGGCTGGGCACCAGAGCGCCCTACGGCTACCGCAAGGACGAGCAGGACCGCAAGAAGCTGGTGGTGGACGAGGAGGCCGCTGCCGTGGTGCGGCGTATCTTCGCCCTGTGCGCCGCCGGGCAGGGCCCCAGCCAGATCGCCCGGCTGCTGAAGCGGGAACAGGTGCTGTGCCCCACGACCTACGCCTATGAGCGACACGGGATCACGCACACCAGTCTGGACGCAGAAAACCCCTATCACTGGACCAGCAGCACCGTGGCCAACATGCTGGAGAACGAGATCTACCTTGGCAACACCATCAACCTCCGGTACAGCACTCGTTCCTACAAGGACAAGCGAAAAGTGGAACATCCCAGGGAGGAATGCATGGTGCTGGAAAACACCCACCCCGCCCTGGTAAGCCGGGAGGTATGGGATATCGTCCAGCGGGTGCGCCAACACAAGCGGCGGCGCACCAACATGGATGAACAGAACAAGTATTCCGGGCTGGTGGTGTGCGCCGACTGCGGGAGCACCATGGTGCTCCACCGCGCCCATACCATGAGCCGGTCCTACAACCACTTCACCTGCCGGACCTATAAGAAGGACGGCACCCTCTGCACCGCCCACTATATCCGGGAGTGTGTACTGGATGACGTGGTTCTGGAGGATCTGCGGCGGGTAACAGCAATAGCCAGGGAACAAACCCAGGAGTTTGCCGCATACATCGGCAGCAGGCAGTCCGCGGAGATCCGAAAAGAGATGCGTGGGCTGGAACGGGAACTGGCCGCTTTGAAGAAGCGGAGCAAGGAACTGGACAGCATCTTCAAGCGCCTTTATGAGGACAGTGTTCTGGGGCGGATCACAGCGGAGCAGTTCCAGACGCTCTCCGGCAGCTATACCCAGGAGATGGAAGCGCTGAATAAGACCATCCCAGAGAAGGAAACTGCCATCCAGAAGCTACGAGAGCAGGTGTCCAGCACAGACCACTTTATCTCCCTGGCAAAGCGGTATACGGACATTCAGAAGCTGACGCCGGAGCTGCTGCGGCTGTTCATTCAAAAGATCGTGGTCCACGAAAAGGACGTGAAGTGGAGCAAGCACGCCCAGCAGACAGTGGAGATTCACTACAATGACATTGGCTGTGTGGAACTCACCCAGCCGGAAGGTCAGTCCACCACCAAGGGTGCGTGAGACAAAAAGAAGTCCCCGGCAGATACTGCCGTAGCAATATCTGCCGGGGTTTCAGACGCCTGCAAAGTTACCCCTGTCAGGGGGCACCATAATCCGGGCGTTTTTCTTCTGTCTGACAGTCCACGCAAAGAATATACAGAGAACCGTTTGAATCCCCCAATATTTTGTTGCCCTCACCGATTGATTTATGACCGCGAAACAGGTAGAATAAAGATATCTTTTATCTGATGAAGGAGAGGACACGATATATGAGCGTCAATCGTTGTTATTCCGAAAAAAAGCCCGGCTTTGACGTCGAAGCACGCAGCCTGTTTTCCAGTCTGCACGATCTGCTTGATGTCAAAAGTCTGACTCATGTGCGGTATCTTTGCCGCTATGATACCGAGGGGCTGGCCCCTGAAGCCTATGAAAAAGCCAAGGGTATCGTTTTTTCCGAGCCGATGGCGGACATATGCTATGATGAAGACTTTCCCCGCCCTTCGGGTGCCCACGCTGTGCTTGCAGTCGAGCCGCTGCCCGGCCAATTTGACCAGCGTGCGGACTCGTGCGCGCAGTGTATCCAACTGCTGACCGGTGGTGAGCGCCCCGCAGTAGCCGCAGCAAAAATTTATGTACTGGAAGGCGAACTATCAGATGCCGACATGGATAAGATTCGCGGCTACCTAATTAACCCTGTTGAGTCCCGAGAGGCATCCATGGACAAGCCTGCCACCCTTAAGGTCGACTATGCGATTCCAACGACAGTGGCATCAGTCTCAGGCTTCATCCATATGGATGAGGCGGCATTGAGCGACCTGATGACCGGTATGGGACTTGCAATGGATTTGGATGACCTCAAGTTTCTGCAGGCATACTTCCGAGATGAGGAAAAGCGCGACCCGACTATCACCGAGGTACGCATGGTGGACACTTATTGGTCGGATCATTGCCGCCATACTACCTTCCTAACCGAGATTGACGGCACGAAGATCGATGACCCAATGGTACAGGATGCGTTTGACCGCTACCTTGCGGCACGTGTCGAGGTCTATGGCGAGAAAAAAGCATCCAAACGACCTGTGACGCTCATGGATATTGCAACCGCGGGTGCAAAGGTGCTGAAAAAACGCGGTTATCTCAAAAACATTGACGAATCGGAGGAAATAAACGCCTGCTCGATCAAGGTAAAGGCGCTGATTGACGGACATTATGAAGACTGGCTTCTGATGTTTAAAAACGAGACGCATAACCATCCGACTGAGATCGAACCGTTCGGCGGCGCGGCCACCTGCCTTGGCGGTGCGATCCGAGATCCTCTCTCCGGCCGCAGCTACGTTTATCAGGCAATGCGTGTAACTGGCGCGGGCGATCCGACTGTTCCGTTGAGCGAAACGCTTGAACATAAACTGCCGCAGCGCAAACTTTGCCAGACTGCTGCAGCGGGTTATTCGTCCTATGGTAACCAGATCGGCCTTGCCACCGGTCTGGTACACGAAATCTATCACCCGGGTTATGTTGCCAAGCGCATGGAGATCGGCGCAGTCGTCGGCGCTGCCCCGCTCGAGAATGTTATTCGCGAAGTCCCCGAACCCGGCGACATTGTTATTTTGCTCGGCGGTAAGACGGGCCGCGATGGCTGCGGCGGTGCAACCGGATCTTCTAAGAAGCACACCGAGGCTTCGCTCGAAACCTGCGGTGCGGAGGTACAGAAGGGTAATCCACCTGAAGAACGCAAGATCCAGCGCCTGTTCCGGGATGGAAACGTCACTCGCATGATTCGCCGCTGCAACGACTTCGGTGCGGGCGGCGTATCAGTCGCCATCGGCGAGTTGGCTGACGGTTTGGACATCAATCTGGATGCTGTCCCCAAGAAGTACGACGGTTTGGACGGCACCGAGCTTGCCATTTCGGAGTCGCAGGAGCGTATGGCAGTTGTTGTGCGCGCAAAGGATGCGGACGCATTCATCACTGCCGCAGCCAAAGAAAATATCGAAGCGGTTGTTGTGGCAACGGTCACAGACAAAAATCGCCTGTGCATGACGTGGAACGGCAACACAATCGTAGACATTTCGCGCGACTTCCTCAATACCAACGGTTGTGCAAAGCATGTCACGGCAGAAGTCACTTCCCTGTCCGCACCATCCATTATCTGTGCACCGGAAGGCAAAACCGAGAAGGAAAAGCTTCTTAATCACGCCTCCACGCTCGGTATCTGCTTGGAGCGCGGCTTGGTGGAACGGTTCGATGGATCGATTGGCGCAAATTCCGTATTTATGCCGTTTGGCGGAAAGTACCAACTCACCCCAACGCAGGTTATGGCGGCCACCCTGCCTGCACAGGACGGCCAGTGCGAGACTGCGTCTGTGATGGCGTTTGGGTTTGATCCCTATTATACCGAACAAAATCCGTTCCTCGGTGCGTCGGCTGCGGTCATCGAGTCGGTCGCCAAGCTCGTTGCGGCAGGCTGTGACTTTGAGACCGCATACCTGACCTTTCAGGAATACTTTGAGCGTCTGGGTAAGGATCCGAAGCGTTTCGGTAAGCCGCTGTCTGCTTTGCTGGGTGCATATATCGCGCAGGAGGAGCTTTGTCTCGGCGCGATCGGCGGCAAGGACTCAATGAGCGGATCATTTGACGATATGGACGTCCCTCCGACGCTGGCTTCTTTCGCCATCGCCCCTCAGGATGCGTCCCGCCTGATTTCTCCTGAGTTTAAAGCTGCAAACCATCCGGTTTACTTCTTTGACGCACCATATTTTCAGGACGGCTCAGCCGACTATCAGACAATGAAACACGTTTGGAACGAGGTCGCGAACCTAATTGCATCCGGCAAAGCCATATCCGCATGGGCGCTGTCTGTCGGCGGCATTGCCGAGGGCGTGTGCAAGATGGCGCTCGGCAACAAGATCGGTTTTGCGTTTGACGACTCCTTCCCTATCGAAGCACTGTACCTTAAGAATTTCGGCGGTATCCTAATCGAAGCGGTGCAAGAACTTCCCGCATACTGGCTGGTTGGCCGCACAACCGCAGATGAAGCAATCACCATCGCAGGCGAGTCTGTCACGCTGGACGAGTTAATCTATGCGTTTGAAAACCGTCTGGAAGGCGTATTCCCGACCAGGGCTTCAGCTACAGACGAACATTTGACAACAGTTGCTTACACTGAGCGCTGCACCAAGGCGCCCGCAGTCAAGTCCATAAAGCCTCTGGCTGTCATTCCGGTATTCCCCGGTACCAACTGCGAATATGACACTGCGCGTGCCGTAGAAAACGCAGGCGGCGCGGCAGAAATTATTGTCGTGCGCAATTATTCTGCTGATGCTCTGGCACAAAGTGCGGAGCAGCTCGAAAACGCCATCCGAAAAGCTCAGATGATTATTCTGCCGGGCGGCTTCTCGGGCGGCGACGAGCCGGATGGATCGGGCAAGTTCATCGCTTCGTTTCTGCGAGGCCCCGGCATCAAGGATGCCATCCATGAGCTGCTCCAGAAGCGTGACGGCCTGATGCTTGGCATCTGCAACGGTTTTCAGGCACTCATCAAGCTGGGACTTGTGCCCTATGGCGATATCTGTGACGAAATGACCAGTGATGACCCGACGTTGACCTTCAACCTGATTGGCCGCCACCAAAGCCGCTATGTAACCACGCGCGTCGCGTCGGTTAAGTCTCCTTGGCTGTCCTCTTGCAATGTCGGCGACCTACATTCGATTGCGATTTCTCATGGCGAAGGCCGCTTTGTCGCTCCGCAACATGTTATTGATGATCTGGCGAAGAACGGACAAATCTCCTTCCAGTACACTGATCTTGCAGGCAATCCGTCCATGGACATTGCCTGGAATCCAAACGGTTCTATGTGCGCCATTGAGGGAATAACCTCTCCCGATGGCCGTGTGCTGGGCAAAATGGGCCATACAGAGCGCTACAGTCTCTTTGTCGGCCGCAATATTTATGGAGAAAAATATCAACCGATTTTTGAAAACGGCGTGAAGTATTTTAAATAAATTCAGATGATACAAACAAAGCGACGGCACACAAATGCCGTCGCTTGTTGCTATCTCCCCTACCCCTATCCGCCACTCTACGCAACGTAGGTTGTCCTGTAATAAAAATCATGGTATTGTGCTGTATGAGAGGAGAGAATATATATGAACCATTATGTCACTGGCGCGGTTATCAAGCAGCTGCGCGAACAGAAACATCTGACACAAGCGCAGTTGGCTGAGAAATTATGCGTGAGCGATAAAGCGGTTTCCAAGTGGGAAACCGGAGTTTCACATAGTTAAAGATACCACACCAATCCCACGCTGACTTTTGCTCAACCGATACAGCCGGAGGGCTGGATAACAAGAAAAGGCGGTATGCGCCCCGTGGAGGGGTAGCGTACCGCCTTTTCTTGTGGGGGTTTCCAAAGGGGGCAACGCCCCATTTGGCACACGACTTTGCTTGCAAAGTGTAGTGTGTTATACCTGCTGGCTTGGCTGACGGGGGAAACGGGGTGCGGTGCTTTTTGCGCCCCGCTTGCTCCGTCAGGAAAACAGGCTGACTTTTTGTGAATGGGAATGAACAAAAAATCGGGCTGTTTTCAGAGAACGGCGGCAGGTATATGAAAGCCTCCGTCCCTCGTCCTACGCTCCGACTTGTGGACAAAATGTCCCGAAGTTGTGGCCACACTCCCGGAAAAGTAGCAGGACAGCGTGCAACCGTCAAGGCTGAAATGAACGGGTTTATACCCGGCCTTGACTGCCGCCCTCCGTCCCGCTGAACGGGCAGACAAGGCGGCCAATCCCTCAAAGTGCTTGGCCGCACTCTTTTTAATTTAGGAGCGTTCTCCCTTTCAAAATTGAAATGGGCGGGAAGCCATTTTGTGGCTTTCCCGCCTTGATTACCTTTTAGCAAAGACGGGCGGGGATGTCAACGGCGGCGCATGAAATGCGCCGTTCATCTTGACCGTTGACTGGCTCGGTTGGCTTTGCTATTTTTATTGAATCGCATATTGGTAAATTGCGTTGATATGTACTTGGGTGGTATTCACAATTGGAACATTAACATCTTCGGATTTTATGGCAAGTGGCAACTCAGTACAGCCGAGAATGAGTGCATCTACATTTTCTTTTGCAATATATTTATTTGCCAGTGCAATCATTTTCTCTTTATCGCTTGGAATTACTATACCATTCTCCAAATTGGGGTATATCAGTTTCCCTAATAGAGATATTTCTGCGTTAGATGGGATAACCGCTTTTATCCCGTTTGCTGTTAATGCTTTTTCATAAAGACCGCTACGCAAAGTTGATTCTGTTCCAAAAATAAGTGCTTTTTTGAAACGAAGCCGCTTAAGTTCCTTAATGGTTTCCTCGACAATGCTAATTACAGGTAGCGGGAAATTATTGCATATTCTATCCCACACAATATGTTCTGTATTTGCGGTAATAGCAGCAATCTCTGCACCAGCGGCTTTCAAATTGGAGAGACTGGAAAGTAAATATTCTCCTAAAACTGAATAGTCACTATTTTCGAGCGCCACATCGTGTTTAAGCATATTCACACTATCAATCACAATTTCTGGATATATGCTGTTATTTTGTTCATTCAAACTTTTTTGTATAAGTCCCAAATAATACTCTACTGTTGAAGCGGGGCCAATCCCTCCGACAAGTCCTATTTTCTTCATTTAGTTACCCCTAACATTGTATAAATCATTTGTTCTCAAAATTGAAATGGGCGGCAAGCCATTTTAGGGCTTTGCTATTCAGTCCACACCAGAAAGGCTCATGTATAAAAGCGGATAAGGATTGCCCTGTTCGTCAAGATCTGTCCTTTTGTAAACCTGAAAGCCCATGTGTTCATAAAAGCCCTTGGCCTGCGGATTCTGCTCATTCACAGCCACCCGCTCTACGGCATAGGTTTTAATCCCATATTGGAGCAGGCGCTTTCCGAGACCCTTTCCTCTTTCTTCCGGGGAAATGAACAGCATTTCCAATGTGCCGTCCTCTATCCCCATAAAAGCCACGGGGCAGCCCATATCATCTTCGGCAATCATCAAATGAGCAATTCCAATGAGCGCCTGCGGCACATATTCTTTTATCTTTTTGATTTCGCTGTCTGACAGAAACAGGTGTGTCGCTCTTACAGAACTTTCCCATACCGTCAGCAGCCGATTTATGAAATCCGGTGTCCTGTTTTTGGGTTCTACTTCAATGATTTTCATTTTTCCTTTGTGTATATCCGCTTTCTCATTTTCTCCCTCGCTGTGGGTTTGGATTTTTCAGCAAGTCCGACTTCTGTGCAATCCTTTTCAGCCATTTCTTTTCCTCGTCTGACAGCTTCCCATAATTCAGCTTGAGTCGCTTGCAGATAAAGGCCATCGCAGCCTGTTCCGGGTCGCTGTTTGGGCTGGCGGCTTCTTCGGCGGTCTGCAAGAAATCTTCCAGAGGATTGTCCTCCGGGACGCTGAAAAAATCGTCCTTGTGGGCTTCCCGCAGGTCAAGGGCTATCTTGTTTATATCCTGCTGTATCACATGGCGGCAAAAGCTGTCATCGTCAATGTGGGCGGCGATCAGCTGCCTTAACTGCGGGTCAGTCAGACCGGGATTGTGCTGCTTCATAATGGTTGCGCTCACAGCGTCCACAATGGCGTTTGCCCCCTGTACCTGCTTTGCCGCTATGCCGTTCACATAGATTTCAAGGTCAGCCATGAGCCGGGGAAAATCCGGGTGCGTCGCCAGTTCACACAGGAGGCCATTATCCACCAGCCCGCTTTTCAAAAATTCAATCATATCATCACTCAAACGCAGGTCTGCAAGATCGGCGTTTGGGTGATTTTTTGTTTCAGCGCGGCACAGCAGATAATCAACGGACACTTCGTAAAATTTCGCCAGCTGGATAAGGGCATAGTGGCTGATGTCCTTGAACTTGTCCCCCTCATAGCTGCCTAACGCAGACTTGGAGAGATGGGTTTCCTCCGCAAGCTGCTCCAGCGTCAGGCCACGCTCCACACGCAAGTCTTTTAGGCGTTCCTGTATAGATAGTTCCATGCTCTCCCTCCTTGTCTGCTCGATAAATGGGAATTTATATTTTTTTCTGTAAATAAATCATATCTGTTAGTTGAACCCCACCTTCAAAAATAGGGTGGTCATAGTTATCAATAAAAAAATTTTTAATGCTGTGTGAGCGGGCAAAACCACATTTTTCATAAAAAGGAACGGTCAACGGGCTATCCCCTGTACCAACTTGTAGTATCGAATACTTCCCTTTATATTTCGCAGCAACAAAGTCAATTAGTGCCTTGCCGTAACCTTTGCCCTGATATTCTGGCGCAGTTGCAATATTTTTAATTTCAAGAATGCCTTTGCCTTCGTCGGTTACTACACACTCGCATTTAACCCCATTATCGCCTAATACATACATCGTTCCTCTATCAATATATCGGTCTATCATGCTCTCTTGTTCGTCGGCTAACAGTAATAAGGGGAGAAATTGTTTTTTATTCTCTTTGATTTCTATAATTTCCATATCGGTATGTACTCCAAAATTATCGTTTATTGTTCTGCTTTTTCATTATACCACAATTCCGAGAGCGTGGAAACAGGCTGTTTTTTAGGCCGATTTCCCACCTTTCGGATATACGGGACTGGCGGTCATTTAGGTGTAGACTTAGATTAGTTCATCGATGGACAGCACCTTGAAAACCAAATGACCGTCCGAAAAGGAATACCCCGGCTGGGGAAGCACCGCAAGGAGCCGTACTTCTGGACACTTTGTCCAGAGGTCACTTCGGGACAAGTTGGCGCTGTTGACAAATCCCAGTTTATCCTCGTTTGGGTAAATAAAAAAGACGCCCACTGGCGTCATCCGGCGTATTTTATCATCCGTTTCAGGTTCA
>NZ_JBQKJP010000047.1:0-22707 GCF_052117205.1 Candidatus Agathobaculum pullicola
ATATGGCCCCCTCTCGTCAAGTTAAGTGTAGCAACTCAACTTTAACCGATGAGGCCTTATCCTTCATCCCTTTTTTATTCAACTGTCCAAGATGTATTGTACTCCTACATGATTTCACGCAAATTTGTGCATTTTCCCCTTGCATTTGCCGGAAAACTGTGTTTTAATAGTACTGTTATGGAATAACGATACCTGCGATGAACAGGGAAAGTACCGTCATCCCTCTCTTTTCAGAGAAAACGGCCTTTGGCTGCGAGCCGTTCAAAGAGACCTGACGCGAAGTTCCCCTGCGAGCACCGGCGCTGAACGGCTTTACCAGTAGGCGCAGGCGAAGCAACGCCCCGTTACCGGCGTTCAATGAGTGCCCGGCCTGTCCGGGAATCAGGGTGGTACCACGGAAGATGTATCATACGCCTTTCGTCCCTATTTTGCGGGACGAAAGGCTTTTTTATTGCGTCCCTGAACGATTTTTCATAAAGGAGAGTCACCATGAAAGAAAAACTGCAAGGCATTTTGCAGGCCGCAAAGGACCAGCTTGCCGCGGCGGGCGACGCCCGTGCGCTCGACGAGGCGCGTGTACGCTTTCTCGGCAAAAAGGGCGAGCTGACCGCGCTGCTCAAGGGCATGAAGGACGTTGCCGCAGAGGAGCGTCCGGTTGTCGGCCAGCTCATCAACGACGTGCGCGCCGAGATTGAAACCATCATCGACAAGCAAAAGGAAGTCATCGAGCAGGCCGCGCTCGCGCACAAGCTACAGGCCGAAACCATCGACGTGACCCTGCCGGGCGAAGAAGTGGTCATCGGCAAAAAGCACCCGCTCAACATCGTGCTCGATGAGCTGAAGGAAATCTTTATCGGTCTGGGCTTCTCGATTGCGGAAGGCCCGGAGGTCGAGCTGGACCATTACAACTTTGAAGCGCTCAACATCCCGAAGGACCACCCCGCGCGCGACACGCAGGACACCTTCTACATCTCGGATAACGTGGTGCTGCGCACGCAGACCTCGCCCATGCAGGTGCGCACGATGGAGCAGAAAAAGCCCCCCATCCGCATCATCGCGCCGGGCCGCGTGTACCGCTCGGACGCGGTTGACGCCACCCACTCCCCGCTGTTTCATCAGATTGAGGGGTTGGTTGTCGATAAGGGCATCCGCATGTCTGACCTCAAGGGCATCCTTGAGCTGTTCGCCAAAAAGCTGTACGGCGAGGATACGGTCGTGCGGTTCCGCCCGCACCACTTCCCGTTCACCGAGCCGTCGGCGGAAATGGATATCCAGTGCTACCGCTGCCACGGCGAGGGCTGTCCGCTCTGCAAGGGCGAAGGCTGGATTGAGATCCTCGGATGCGGCATGGTGCACCCCAAGGTGCTCGAAATGAGCGGCATCGACCCCGAGGAGTATTCGGGCTATGCCTTCGGCATCGGTCTGGAGCGCACGGTCATGGGCCGCTTCAAGATTGACGATATCCGCCTGTTCTATGAAAACGATGTGCGGTTTTTGGAACAGTTTTAAGAACTTCGCTTGAAACCACGCTTTCAAACGAAAAGCCGCACCGCGCCTAGGCGCGGATGCGTCTCACGCTGCGAAAAGTTCCGACAAGCGAAACTTTTCTCCGCACTTGTGAAAAAACCGTGATACATGCTCCCGGTTTTTTCGGCTGCTTTGCAGCCTTTATAAAATGCGCGCCTGACGGCGCGATATCCTGAACTTTACGATAAAGGAGCGTTCATTCATTATGAAGTTGCCGCTTTCCTGGCTTTCGGATTATACCGATATTTCCGGCGTCACCCCCAAGGAGTATGACGCCCGTCTGACCATGTCCGGCTCCAAGGTCGAGGAGGTCTACTACCTCGGCGCGGAGATTGAAAACGTCGTGACCGGCAAGGTGCTGTCGGTTGTCGATCATCCGGACTCCGACCACTTGAAAATCTGCCAGATCGACGTGGGGCAGGGCGAACCCATCCAGATTGTCACCGGTGCGCCCAATGTCACCCCCGACTCGGTGGGCGAAATCTGCCCGGTCGCGCTGCACAAGTCCACGCTGCCCGGCGGGGTCAAAATCACCAAGGGCAAGCTGCGCGGCGAGGTCTCCAACGGCATGATGTGCTCGTTTCAGGAGCTGGGGCTGACGCACGGCTGTGTGCCCTACGCTTGCGAGAACGGAATCCTGTTCCTGCCCGAAGGCACGCCCGTGGGCGAGGATATCAAGAAGGTGCTCGGCCTCGATGACTATGTTGCCGACTTTGAAATCACCTCCAACCGCGCCGACTGCTTCAGCGTCATCGGCCTTGCGCGCGAAACCGCCGCGACCTTCGACCGTCCGTTTTCGGTCAAGGAGCCAGTGGTCAAGGGCACGGGCGACGACATCGGCAAGTATATGTCGGTCGAGGTGGTCGATACAGACCTGTGCCCGCGCTACACCGCGCGTCTGGTCAAAAACATCAAAATCGAGCCGTCCCCCGCATGGATGCGCGAGCGTCTGCATGCCTGCGGTGTGCGTCCGATTAACAACATCGTGGATATTACCAACTACGTCATGCTGGAATACGGCCAGCCGATGCACGCATTTGACTACGCCTGCCTGTCCGACGGTAAAATCGTCGTGCGCCGCGCACGCAACGGCGAGTCCATCCAGACCCTCGACGGGCAGGACCACGACCTGACCGACAAGATGCTCGCCATCTGCGACAACGACAAACCGGTTGCGGTCGCAGGCGTTATGGGCGGCGCAAACTCGGAAATCGAGGACGACACCAAGACGGTCGTGTTCGAGTCCGCCTGCTTCCACGGTGCAACCGTGCGCGTGACGGCCAAGGCGCTCGGCATGCGCACCGAGGCGTCCGGCCGCTTTGAAAAGGGCCTTGACCCGTCGCTGACCATGCCCGCTGTGCAGCGCGCGTGCGAGTTGGTTGAAATGCTTGGTGCGGGCGAGGTGGTCGACGGCATCATCGACGCATGCTCCGCCGACCTGACCCCCAAGACGCTGCCCTTCGAGCCGGACAAAATGAACGCGCTGCTCGGTCTTGACCTGTCTGCCGACGAGCAGAAGGCGTATCTGGAACGCCTCGAGTTCCGCGTTGAGGACGGCAAGGTCATCATCCCGTCCTTCCGCGTGGACATTGCGCGCATGTGCGATCTGGCGGAGGAAGTCGCCCGTATGTACGGCTACGACAAGATTCCGACCACGCTGTACGCCGGAGAAATGGTGCAGGGCGAATACACACCCAAGCAGCTGGCCGAGCAGAATGTCTCGCTAACCTGCCGCGAGACCGGTTTTGACGAGGCGATGAGCCATTCGTTCATCTCCCCGAAGTTCTATGACATGATCGGCTGGGAGAAGGACGACCCGCGCCGCATCTCCACCACCATTCTCAACCCGCTCGGCGAGGATTTCAGCGTCATGCGCACGACCGTGCTGCCCTCCATGCTGCAGTCGCTCGCGCACAACCATGCGCATCGCAATCCGACCGCGTCGCTGTTTGAGCTGGGTACGGTCTATATCCCGACCGTCAAGGACGGCAAGGCCGATCCGGACGTTTTGCCGCGCGAAGAGAAAATCATCACCCTCGGCAGCTACGGCCGCCTGTCCTTCTTCCAGTTTAAGGGCGTGGTGGAAGCCATCTGCCGTGAACTGAACGTCAAAGGCGTACAGTTCATGCCGGAAAAGAACAACCCGTCCTATCATCCGGGCCGCTGCGCCAACATTCTGATCGATGGCAAGCCCGCCGGTGTGTTCGGCACGGTGCATCCGACCGTCGCCGCGCGCTACGGCCTGTCCGGTGAGGTGCTCGCCGCCGAGCTGCCGCTGGACACCCTGTTTGAAGCCATCGACCCGGTCAAGCTCTACCATCCGCTGCCCAAGTTCCCGGCATCGACCCGCGATATTGCCGTGCTGGTCGACGATGCGGTACCCGCCGCCTCCATGCAGGCCTCGATCGAAAAGGCCGCAGGCCACATTCTGGAAAGCGTCAAGCTGTTTGACGTGTACAAGGGCAAGGGCATCCCCGAGGGCCAGAAGTCGGTCGCCTACTCTCTGTCCATGCGCGCGCCCGACCGCACACTGACCGACGAAGAATGCGATAAAGCGATGAAAAATGCACTGGCAGCGCTGGAAAAAGATTTCGGCGCGGTTTTGCGCGGATAAGACTTTACTTTTTGGCCGTTTTGTATTATGCTGTTTATAGCAAAAAGCCAACCGGTAGGATCGGAAAGGAGACAGACATGCTTGACGGCACAAGAAAATTCAGCCTTGTAGACGAGTCCAACAAGGAAATGAAGCGCACGCTGACCGCAGTATATGACGCGCTTAAGGAGAAAGGGTATAACCCGATCAACCAGATCGTGGGCTATCTCCTCTCCGAGGACCCGACGTACATCACCAACCACAACAACGCGCGCAGCCTGATCTGCAAGATCGACCGCGACGAGTTGATGCAGGAGTTGGTACAGTTCTACCTCGATAACTGAGGCGGGACTTGACAAACGGCGTAAATCCGTTATAATGAGAGTAGTAGAAGAGGCACCGCCGACAGACGGTTGACCTCAGAAACGTGTTATCTTATGAAAAAATAACCGCAATCTTTGGTCGGAGGGCGGTTATTTTTTTATGGTCTTGATGACTTCCAGCAGAATAAGTAGCAATACAATCTGCAAAATCTGATCCATAAACATCACACTCCTTTCCATGGAGTGTGGTCAACCGCCTGCCGTTTGCGACAGTGCCTTGTCCATATAATAGCTAAACCACCTCTATTTGTAAAGGGAAAGGAAAATAATGAACGGTTTTCTCCCGATAAACAAACAAGATATGCAGGATCGCGGCTGGTATTACTGCGATTTTCTGCTTGTCACGGGCGACGCTTATGTAGATCACCCTTCCTTCGGAACCGCCATCATCTCACGCGTTCTGGAGGATGCGGGCTACAAGGTCGCCATCCTCAGCCAGCCGGATTTCCATGATGAGCGCGACTTCGTCGCCATGGGCCGCCCGCGCTATGCGGTGCTTATCAACGGCGGCAACATCGACTCGATGGTTGCGCACTACACCGCCGCCAAAAAGCGCCGCTCGGACGACGCCTATACCCCCGGCGGCAAGGCGGGCAAACGCCCCGACCGAGCGGTGACTGTCTATGCCATGCTTGCGCGGCGCGCGTTTCCGGATACGCCCATCTATCTCGGCGGCATCGAGGCCAGCCTGCGCCGCTTCGCACACTACGACTACTGGGCCGACCGCGTCATGCCCTCGATACTGGAATCGACCGGTGCGGACGGGCTGATGTTCGGCATGAGCGAGCACTCGGTCGTAGAACTGGCAAACAACCTCAAGCACGGAAAAAAGGGCGCGGACGCCTGCAAAGGCGTGCGCGGTACGGCCTATATGGCGCATGACGCGGACGACATCGAAAATGCGGTAGCGTGTCCGTCCTACGAGGATGTGTGCGCGAGCAAACCGGACTACGCCCGCTCGGTCAAGCTCCAATACGACGAGCAGGACGCGGTGCGCGGCAAAGCGCTTTTGCAGCGCCACGGAAAGCGCATACTCATCCAAAACCCGCCCGCGCGTCCGCTGACCACGGAAGAGATGGATCACGTCTATGCCCTGCCCTATATGCGCACCTATCACCCGTCCTATGAGGCGCTGGGCGGCGTACCCGCAATTCAGGAAGTGCAATTTTCCATCATCCACAATCGCGGCTGCTTCGGTGCATGCAACTTCTGTGCGCTCGCCTTTCATCAGGGACGCTATATTCAGGCGCGCAGCCACGAAAGCGTGATTGCGGAAGCCAAACAAATCGTCCAGATGCCCGGCTTTAAGGGCTATATCCACGATGTCGGCGGGCCAACGGCTAACTTCCGTTTTCCGTCCTGCAAAATGCAGGAGGAACACGGTTTGTGCAAAAATAAGCGTTGCCTGTTCCCCTCGACTTGCAAGAATATCGAAGCCGATCACACGGATTACCTCAATCTGCTACGTGAGCTGCGTCAAATCGAAGGCATCAAAAAGGTATTTGTGCGCTCGGGTCTGCGGTATGACTATATGATGGCCGACCACAACGACGCCTTTTTCCGGGAGTTGGTCGAACACCATATTTCCGGTCAGCTCAAGGTTGCACCCGAACACATGAGTGATAACGCTCTGTATTATATGGGAAAACCATCATTCTCCGTATATGAGCAGTTCCGTGAGCGATACGCCCGCATCAACCAGAAACTGGGCCGCAAGCAGTATCTGGTGCCCTATCTGATGAGCTCACATCCCGGCGCGACGCTCGACGACGCGATTTTGCTCGCCGAGTACCTCAACCGCGTCGGTTATATGCCCGAGCAAGTGCAAGACTTCTATCCCACACCGGGTACGCTATCCACCGCGATGTACTATACCGAAATCGACCCGCGCACGATGAAGCCGGTTTATGTTGCCAAAACGCCGGAAGAAAAGGCCATGCAGCGCGCGCTGCTGCAATGGCGGCGGCCGGACAAACGGCCGATTGTGCTGGCCGCGCTCAAAAAGGCCGGCCGCGAGGATCTGATCGGCTTCGGCAAGGAATGTCTGATTCGCCCTGCGCGCGGAGAAAAGCCGCCAGCACCGTCCGGTCATGCGGCGAAATCCGGAAAAAGCGCGCGTCCTGCGGCACATCGCCCGACCGCCCCCAAGAAAAAAGGCTGGGCCAAGGCAAAACGCAAGAAATAGCGCAATCAATCGTCAGAAATCTGCACAATGAATCCCGCGTCATTCTCTTGCGCCGTGCGCTTTCTCTCCAAACTTTATGAAAGCCGTTGACGAAACGGCTTTCCGTTGATAAAATTATGTAGCAAGCTACTCATTGGCAAAAAGGGGGGATTTGCTTGGACAGTCCGGTTTTTCCCGGCGATCTTTTCAAGATGATTAATATTCTGTTCGTTGCACATGCCGATGCAGCGCTGCGCCCGCTTGGACTGACTTGCGCGCAGAGCGATCTGCTGGAATACCTGGCGGAGCGCGGTGCGGAGGAAACCACCGTGCAGGACATCGGGCAGCATTTCCATCTCAAGCATCCGACCGTCATCGGCTTTCTCCATCGGCTGGAGCAGAAAGGCTTTGTCACCAGCTCGGTTTCGCAGCGTGACCGACGCTGCCGCGTCATCCGACTGACTGAGAAATTCGACGAAGTGCAGCGCGTCATGCGGGAAACCCGCGACACGATAGACGCCCGTGTCACGCGCGGTTTCACCGCAGAGGAACTGATACAGTTGGAAGAATATCTGTCCCGCGTCTATCACAATATCAGCGAAGTCTGATATTTTTTTCGCCTATTTATGTAGCTACCTACATTTATTTCATTACAGGAGGTAATATAATGACAAATAATAATGATGCTGTATTCCGCGACGCCCCTATCCCGAAAGCAGTCGCGCAAATGGCCGTGCCGACCATGCTGAGCATGCTGGTGGTCGTACTGTACAACATGGTTGACACCTTTTTCGTCGGCCAGACAGGCGACGCCAATCAGGTGGCGGCGGTCTCGGTGGCAACACCGGTGTTCCTCATCCTGATGTCCTTCGGCAACATGTTCGGCATCGGCGGCTCGTCGCTCATTTCGCGTCTTCTGGGTGCGGGCGAGGGCGAACGCGCAAAAAAAGTCAGCGCGTTCTGCTGCTATGGCTCGCTCATCTGGGGTGTGATTATGATTTTCGTATTCCTTGCCGCCATGCCGTTCATCCTGTCGGTCATCGGCACCAGTGAATACACCATCGGCTATGCCCGCGACTACCTGTTCTGGATTTCGCTCGGCGCGCCGTTTATCATTTTTGCCAACGGATTCTGCAACCTGATTCGTGGCGAGGGTGCGGCAACCGCTTCCATGGTCGGCAACATGGTAGGCACGGTGGTCAACATCATCCTTGACCCCATTATGATCCTCGCACTGGGCTGGGGCGTTACGGGCGCGGCCATCGCCACGGTCATCGGCAACATCTGCGCCTGCTTTTTCTATCTGTTCTACTTCCTGCGCGGCAAAACCGTGCTGTCCATCCACCCGCGCGATTTCGCCGTGCGCGGCATCATCGGCGGCGTAATCTCTATCGGCCTGCCGGCCTCGCTCAACAACATTCTGATGAGCCTGTCCAACATCCTGCTCAACAAATACCTCGCCGGCTACGGCGACAATGCGGTCGCGGGCATGGGCGTTGCGATGAAGGCCAACATGCTGGTGGTGTTTGTGCAGCTTGGCCTTGCCATGGGTGTGCAGCCGCTCATCGGCTTTGCCTACGGCGCAAGCAACATCCGCCGTGTGCGTGGTGTAGTCAACTTCTCAGCCATCTGCACGACTGTAATGGGCGTGCTTTTGACTGTGATCTACTGGTTTACCGCCGACTCGATTATCTCCATCTTCATTAACGACGCCGCCGTTATTGAAGCCGGCGTACCCATGCTGCGCGCGCTGATGTTCTCCGCACCGGTACTGGGCATCATGTTCGTGCTGCAAAACGCCCTGCAGGCGATGGGCCGCGCGGCAGCGGCGCTGGTGCTGGCTGTCAGCCGTCAGGGCTTCATCTTCGTGCCTTGCGTCATCATTGCGGGCGCCTATCTCGGCATGACCGGCATCATCTTCTCCCAGCCGGTGGCCGATCTGTTCTCGGTCGTCATGAGTATTGTCATGTTCATTTACATCGCCCACCGTCTGTCCCACGCAGCCGAGTCCGCTGCCTGACCAAGTTTCTCCGCATAGCGCATGCCTGTTTGAACGGGCATGCGCGCTTTTTTTGCCGTTTTACCCAAAGCAGTAATATTTGACCGCTTTTCTTTTTTGATTGCGCGCGCCGTAGTTTGGTGATAGAATAGAAACTGATATATTGTGTAAATCTCACATCTGAATGAGGGATATCTTTTATGTGGATCGCAAACAACTGGAACGATTACGCCGTCATCGACTGCGGCGGCGGCGAAAAGGTGGAGCGCTGGGGCAATCAGATTCTGGTACGCCCTGACCCGCAGGCTATCTGGCCGCGAGCCGAGGGCTGCCGCGCCTGGGACAAACCCAACGCCATCTATCACCGCTCCAAGGCGGGCGGCGGACAATGGGAGATTCGCAAGCTGCCCGAGCAGTGGGCGATCCATTACGGCGACCTCACCTTTCAGCTCAAGCCAATGAGCTTCAAGCACACCGGTCTGTTCCCCGAGCAAGCCGCCAACTGGGACTTTATCGACCGCATGGTGCGCGGCGCAGGCCGTCCGGTGAGTGTGCTCAACCTGTTCGCCTATACGGGCGGCGCAACGCTTGCTGCAGCGAATGCGGGCGCGTCGGTCTGCCATGTGGATGCTTCCAAGGGCATGGTGCAGTGGGCGCGGGAAAACGCCGCGTCCAGCGGTCTTGCCGACCGGCCCATCCGCTGGATCGTGGATGACTGCAAAAAGTTCATTCAGCGCGAGATTCGTCGTGGCCGCAAGTACGACGCCATCATCATGGACCCGCCGAGCTATGGACGCGGCCCCTCGGGCGAGACGTGGAAAATTGAGGAGGACGTGGCCGGATTTGTCGAGTTGACCATGGGTATTTTGTCGGACAAGCCTCTGTTCGTGCTGATTTCCAGCTACTCGACCGGGCTTGCCCCATCGGTGATGGCCTATCTGCTCGGCATCACGGCGGCAAAGCGCGCCGCAGGCAAAATTGAGGCGCAGGAGCTTGGCTTACCGGTCGAGGCAACCGGGCTTGTTCTGCCCTGCGGCTCCAGCGCGCGCTTTATCGCAGAAACCTAAGACGGGCAGCCACCAACCGAAACAGAGAGAAAAGGAGTTGACTGTTATGCCTTCTATGATTCATCTGACCAATGTTTTCTTCTCACTGATTGTTGCTTTCGTGCCAATGGCTATCGGCCTGCTTCTCCTGTATTTTGTCATTAAAAAGGCAGTCAAGGATGCCATCAACGAATCCAACCGACCGAAATTCTGATTTTTTTGCAAGGACGAAAAACCATGTCTGAAATTATCAAAACCGAAAATCTGCAATATGCCTATCCTGTCGAGGAAGGACAGCTTGCCGTGCCCGTGCTCAAGGGCGTCAGCCTTTCCATCCGGCGCGGCGAGTTCGTCGCGGTGCTCGGCCACAACGGTTCGGGCAAAAGTACGCTCGCGGGCTGCTTTAACGCCATCCGTCTGCCAACCGGCGGTGTGTGCTACGTCGATATGATGGACACACGGGACGAGAACAATACCTACGAGGTGCGCAAAACCGTTTCCATGGTGTTCCAGAACCCGGACAACCAGTTGGTGGCGACCGTGGTCGAGGAGGATGTGGCGTTTGCTCTGGAAAACATGGGCGTGCCGCCGCAGGAAATCCGTAAACGTGTGGACGAAGCGCTCAAGGCCGTGGGCATGTATGAATACCGCGCGCAAGCGCCGCACCGTCTGTCCGGCGGACAAAAGCAGCGCGTGGCGATTGCCGGCGTGATTGCGATGATGCCGCGCTGCGTGGTGCTCGATGAGCCGACCGCCATGCTCGACCCGCAGGGGCGGCGCGAGGTCATGGCGGTGGTGCGCGAACTCAACCGCAAATTCGGCATCACGGTTATTTTGATCACCCACCACATGGACGAGGCCGTGCAGGCTGGGCGCGTGGTGGTCATGCACCAGGGCAATGTGCTCATGGACGGCACGCCGCGCGAAATTTTCACGCAGGTGGATACGCTGCGCGCCGCATCGCTGACCGTGCCGCAGACCATCGAGGTGCTGTACGACCTTGACCGACAGGACGGTCAGACTCTGCCCGTCGACGCGCTTTCGGTAGCCGAATGCGCGGATATTCTTGAAACCTACCTACAGTGAGGCTGCGCGCCCACTGATTTTTGACACACAGGAGGACGAATCCTTTGTCAACCATTCTGGAAACACGGGGCCTGACCCATATCTATGGCGCAGGCACCCCTTTTGAGCGCAAAGCGCTTGACCACGTCGATCTGAAAATCGAAAAAGGCGAAATTCTGGGCGTTATCGGCCACACCGGCTCGGGAAAAAGCACGCTCATCCAGCATTTTAACGGCCTTTTGAAGCCTGACGAGGGCGAGGTACTGCTGGACGGTCAATCCATCTGGAACGAAAAAGGCAAATGTGCCCGCGAGACACGCTTTCGCGTCGGTCTGGTATTCCAATACCCGGAGTATCAGCTGTTTGAAGAGACGATTGCCAGAGATATTGCCTTTGGCCCGACCAATATGGGGCTAACGCAATCCGAAATCGACGAGCGCGTCATTGAATCCATGCGCGCGGTCGGGCTGGACGAGAACATGGCGAATCATTCACCGTTTGCGCTGTCCGGCGGGCAAAAGCGCCGCGTCGCCATTGCGGGCATCCTCGCCATGCGGCCGGAAGTGCTCGTGCTGGACGAGCCAACCGCAGGCCTTGACCCGCAGGGCCGCGACGAAATCCTCGATCTGATTCGCGACTACCACAAGCAGTCGGGCGCGACCGTTCTGATTGTCTCACATTCCATGGAGGACATCGCGGGTCTGGCCGACCGTCTTCTCGTGATGGATCACGCGAAAATCCTGTTCTGCGACACGCCGCGCGCGGTGTTTTCGCACGCAAATGAAATCATCGCGGCGGGGCTGGACATTCCGATGATTACCAAAGTGATGCTTGAACTGAAAAAACGCGGGCATGACGTGGACACCTCGGTCTATACAGTGCAGCAGGCGCTGGACGCGCTGCGCGCCTGCAAAGCGAAAGGGGGCGCGCGCTGATGCTCAAGGATATCACCATCGGTCAGTTTTTCCCCGGCGACAGCGCCGTACACCGACTCGACCCCCGTGTGAAAATTGTGCTGACGATCGCGTTCATCGTACTGCTCTTCCTTGCGGAAGGGCCGGTATCCTACGCGCTGATTGTCGCGTTTCTGGCCATTATCATCGGCATTTCACGCATCTCCCCCAAGTTGGTCGTGCGCGGACTGCGACCGATTCTGTTTATCGTTGTCTTTACGGCGGTACTCAATCTGTTTTATACACCGGGCGAATATATCTGGCAATGGGGCTTTCTGCACATCAGCCGCGAAGGCATCCGAATCGCGATTTTTATGGTCATCCGCCTGATGCTGCTGATTATCGCAACCTCCATGCTGACCTATACGACCAGCCCTATCCAGCTGACCGACGGGCTGGAGCGTCTGCTTTCGCCTTTAAAAAAGCTGCACGCTCCCGTGCATGAGCTTTCCATGATGATGTCGATTGCGCTGCGCTTTATCCCGACGCTCATCGAGGAGACCGAGAAAATCATCTCGGCGCAGAAGGCGCGCGGCGCGGATTTTGAATCCGGCAGTCTGGTGCAGCGCGCAAAGGCTATGATTCCCATTCTGGTTCCGCTGTTTATCTCGGCGTTTCGCCGCGCGGACGAGCTGGCAACCGCGATGGAATGCCGTCTGTACCGCGGCGACGTGGGCCGCACACGCATGCGGCAGCTTAAAATCGCGCGCGTGGATATCTGCGCGATACTCATTTGCGCGGCGGTGTTGGCGGCGGTCATTCTACTGGGGCGGTACGGCCTATGAACATTGCCGTAATTTTATCCTACGACGGGACAGCCTACAACGGCTGGCAGATACAGAAAAACGGCCCATCCATTCAGGAATCCATGGAAACCGCGGTTTTCCGACTGCTCGGTCAAAAGGTGCATGTTTCCGGCGTGGGCCGCACGGACTCGGGCGTGCATGCGCGCCGGTATGTTGCAAACTTCAAGGCGGACTGCACCATCCCGATGGACCGTCTGCCCTATGCGCTCAACAGCTTTTTGCCCGAGGACATTGCGGTTTCGGGTGCGGTGCAGATACCGGATGACTTCGACGCACGCTTTGACTGCACCAAGAAAGAATACGCCTACTATATTTTCCCGTCCACCCTGCGCAATCCGTTCCATGCGCGTTATGCCTACCGATACAACTATCCGCTCGACATCGAGCGCATGCAGCAAGGCGCGCAGCGTTTTGTGGGCAAGCAAGACTTTGCCGCCGTGCGCAGTCAAGGCACACCGGTCAAAAGCACGGTGCGCACCATCTTCTGGTGCGAGGTCGAGCCGGTGGATGACCTCATCCGTATTCGCGTGTGCGGAGACGGCTTTCTGTATAATATGGTGCGCGCCATTGCGGGCACACTGACCTATGTCGGCGGCGGTAAGCTGACGCCGGATGACGTGACCGCTATTCTGCGCGCGGGTGACCGTGAGCAGGCCGGTCCGACCCTGCCCGCCTGCGGTCTGTTCATGAACCGGCTGTGGTATGAGCATACCCCGGAGCTTGCCCGCTTCCGTCTGGATGCGTAAGCGGCTTTCGGATAATTTATTTTTTATTCACATTTTCCACCCCCAAACGCGATACAATGAGGAGACGGAACAACATGAGCGAACAACAGCCCACCAAGTCCAAACAGAATATCATCCGTTTCCCGTCCTCACGGAAGGAGCGCCGCCGCCTGCTGCGCGAAAGCAAGGACCCGCGCGTGCGCCTGACCGCGCTGCTGCGCTCGGTGTGCGGCTGGCTGCTGGTGGTCTGCACGCTTCTGTTCCTTGTGTCCAACTACCGGCTGTTCACCCCTACCTCGATCGGCAGTCTTGTGGAATATGCGGTGGCGGGCCTGAGGCAATATGAAGGGGATATTACCACCATCAACTACGAAAACGGCTCCTTTTCGGACGCCGCGCTGTTTGAAACGGGCATTGCCTATACGGATAACGATTCTCTGTTTCTGGCGCGCCCCGGCAGCGTGACTACGATGAAATACACGCTCGGCTATTCTTCCCCTGTGGTGGAGGCCAACGATAATTATGTGCTGGTCTATGACCGGGGTGGCATGCAGGCGGCGCTCACCAACTCCGCTTCAGCAATAGCCGAACTCAATCTCGACTCTGCGATCATTACCGGCAGCATCGGGCGCGACGGACGCTTTGTGCTTGTGACCGACGAGCAAGGCTACCGCACTGCTGTCGCCGTGTATGATACCTCCGGCAAAGAGGTATTCAAATACCAGTCCTCGGAATACTATATCGTATCGGCCGATCTGTCCCCGGACGGCAAAACGCTTGCCGCGCTCGCTTTCCTACAGGATGGCGTGGCGCTCAACTCCTATATACTGTTCTACGACGTGTCCAGCGGCTCGCTCGATGCAAAGGTAACGCTGGAGGACACGCTCGGCATGGCGCTGTGCTATCCGGAGAGCAGTACCGCCGCCGTCCTGTGCGACGATGGATTATATCTGATCGACCGAAGCGGTGAGACGGAACACACGCTCACCATCGCCTCCAGCGACCTCATCTCTCTGACTGTGCACGAGAACATGCTGGCCATTGCCACACGCTCCTATTCGGGGGGCGCGCGCAGCGACCTGTATACGATACGCGGCGGCACACTGTCCGGCCCCTACGCACTGGCGGAGGAACCGTCCGCGCTGGCGATTTCCGCAGCGGGCACGGCCGTTTTGAGCGCCTCGGGCGTGACGGTTTACGATACGTCATTTCGTCCCCAGTGGCACAACACCGAAGCGGTTGGCGCGCGCCGCGTGCTGATGACCAATGACGGCACTGTATGCGCTCTTTACACCAAAAACGCGCGTATGTTCACCGCACATTCTGAACATTCCGAGGAAGTTACCAATGTTAACTGACGTTTTATCCGTACTCACCCGTCTGTGCAATTTGCCTGACCTGATTATTCTGGTCATTTTGCTTGTCAATCTCATTCTGGGCTTTCGGCGCGGTTTTTTTGGCGCGCTTACCGGATTGGTCGGCCGCGTCATTGCGGTAGCCGCCGCCTTTTTCGCGGCCCGCGCCGCTGCGCCTTATGTGTCGAAATGGGTTGTCACCCCGATTGTCGGCGATATATTTAAAAAGCAAGCGGGTGTGAGCGGCGCTGCCGGCGCGTTGGACGCGCTGCGTCAGACCGCCACCGAGGCCGCTGTATCCATGGCGGAAAGCGTGGCGTTTGTGTTGCTGCTCATCCTGTTTTGCATCCTGTTCGGCTGGCTGGTTGAACTGGCCGCCAAAAGCCTGCACGCTATCGCTCATCTGACCCCTCTGGGGATTGTTGACTCGCTTGCAGGCGGTGCAGTTGGGCTTGTGGCCGGTGCTGTGCTGGTGGCTTTGCTATTGCTGGGTATCTGGTGGGTTTATCCCATCGCCTATTCCCCGCTCGGCTGGCTGTCCCCTGAACGGGTTTCGCACAGCGTCCTGCTCAAGGCGCTGGTCGACATACTGCCGGTAGCCATATAAATTTGTTTTCCTACTTCTCCAAAGGAGTTTTTCTTATGAATATGCCAATGTGCTCGCGGTGCAAAAAAAACATCGCGGTGGTGTTTATCACCAAAATCGAAGGCCCGGATAAAACGACGCAGGAAGGGCTGTGCCTCAAATGCGCGCGTGAGCTGGGCGTCAAGCCGCTCGACAATATTATGGAGCAAATGGGCATCACCGAGGATGACCTTGAAGCCCTTTCAAGTGAAATCGGGTCGCTGTCCGACTTAAACGATCTGGTCACCGCCGGTGCGGACGGATCGGACGACGACGCGCCGCATGAGACCGACCCTATTTCCAATCCGCCCGCTCCCTCTCCGCTGACTCCGCAGCGGCCGCTGCGCAGCGCAGAAGGCGCACGCACGCGCACGCAGGCGCCTCCGCGTGAGGACAAAAAGCGCAAATATCTGAACAACTACTGCGAAAACCTGACGCGCAAGGCCGCAGAAGGCCGCATCGACCACATCGTCGGCCGCGACCGCGAGACCGACCGTGTCATTCAGATTCTTAACCGCCGCCAGAAGAACAATCCCTGCCTGATCGGTGAACCGGGCGTCGGCAAGACGGCTGTTGCGGAAGGGCTGGCCGTGCGCATCAATGAGGGACGCATCCCGTTCAAGATGCGGAACAAGGAAGTGCATATGCTTGACCTGACCGCGCTTGTCGCGGGCACGCAGTTCCGCGGCCAGTTTGAGAGCCGTATGAAGGGCCTGATTGACGAGGTGAAAAAGCTCGGCAATATCATCCTTGTCATCGATGAGGTGCATAATATCGTCGGCGCGGGCGATTCGGAAGGCTCGATGAACGCCGCGAACATCTTAAAGCCTGCGCTTGCCCGCGGCGATATTCAGGTGATCGGCGCCACCACGCTCAAAGAGTACCGCAAGCACATCGAGAAGGACGCCGCACTTGAACGACGCTTCCAGACGGTCTATATCGGAGAGCCGTCGGTCGCGGAGACGACCGAAATCCTCAAGGGCATCCGCTCGTACTATGAGACTTTCCACGGCGTACAGGTACCGGACGATATCTGCCGCCGTGCCGCCGAGATGAGCGAGCGCTATATCACCGATCGTTTTCTGCCCGACAAGGCCATCGACCTGATCGACGAAGCATGCTCGCGCCTCAATCTGGATTCTCCGCAGCTGTCCGAAATCCCCGCGCTGCAAACCGAACTGGAAGGCCTGCAAACCCAGCTTGACCTGCTGACCCAGTCGAGCGCGCGCGATGAGCAGGAGGACACCTATGCCCGTATCGCATCCTGTCGTCAGCGGCTGCTTCAGGTCGAAAGCCGACTGCATGAATTGCTGTGCAAGCCCGCTCCTACGGTCGACGAGCAGATGCTTGCCTCGGTCATCGAGCTGTGGACCGGTATCCCGGCCGCCAAGGTCGCGGCGCAGGAGTCCGCGCGCCTGCGCGGCATGGAGGAGCGCCTGAAAAGCCATGTCATCGGACAAGACGAAGCGGTCGACGCGGTCTGCGCGTCCATCCGCCGCTCGCGCGCGGGCATCAGCCCCAAGCGCAAACCCGCGTCCTTCCTGTTTGTCGGCCCGACCGGCGTTGGCAAGACCGAGTTGGTCAAACAGCTTGCGCTCGACCTGTTCGACTCGCCGGACGCGCTGGTGCGGCTGGATATGTCGGAATATATGGAAAAGCACACGGTTTCCCGCCTGATCGGTTCGCCTCCGGGCTATGTCGGCTATGACGAAGCCGGTCAGCTGACCGAAAAGATCCGCCGCCGCCCGTACTCGGTTGTGCTGTTTGACGAAATCGAAAAATCGCATCCGGATGTGCTCAACGCGCTGCTGCAAATCCTCGACGACGGCCGTCTGACCGACGCGCAGGGCCGCGTAGTCAGCTTTGAGAACACAGTCATTGTCATGACCTCGAACGCCGGTTCGCAGACCGGCGGCGCGCCTGCGGGCTTCGGCCGCACGGTCAGCCAGCAGAGCCGTGAGCGCGCGATGAAGGCGCTCGAGGACATCATGCGCCCCGAGTTCCTAAACCGCATCGACGAAATTATCGCCTTCAACCAGCTTACCGAAGCGGACTTCCGCCGCATCTCGGTTATCATGCTGGATGAACTGCGCGACAATCTGGCCGACAAGGATATCCGCCTGACGTGGGACGACAGCCTGCTCGACTGGCTGGTGGAAAAATCCTTCTCGCTCAAGTTCGGCGCGCGAAATCTGCGCCGCCTGATTGAAAAAGAGGTGGAAAACCCGCTGGCGACTGCCATTGTCACGGGCGAACAGCCGCTCAAGGGCGCATATTTGCGCGCCGAGGACGGCAAGCTCCTCATCGACACGATTTAATACAATGCCGCCGGGCCAAGTGTCCGGCGGCAAATTTTTTTCTTTCTCTGGGAACAATTCCCCGCTTCCGTGCATCCTTAAAGTGTCCGGACAATGAGACGAGGTGACACAATGGAAATGCTGTTAAGCCAGATACAGGACGACCCGCGCGAACGCTTTATCGCCGCCGTGACCGAACACCGCCGCGCGATGTACCGCGCCGCCCGCGCGCTGCTTGCGAGCGATGCAGATGCGGAGGACGCGGTGAGCGAAGCCATCTTGCGCGCGTGGCAGGCCTTCGGGCGGCTGCGCGATGAGAAAGCGCTCAAGGGCTGGCTGATTAAAATTACGGTCAACTGTGCCTACGAGCATCACCGCCGCGGCGCACGCCTGACCTATACGGATGACTTAGAGCCGCTTGCAGGCGGCGCGGAGGATAAGCACGACTTTACTCTATGGGATGCGGTGTGCGCCCTACCCGAGGACTACCGCGTAGCAACCATACTGTTCTATTACGAGGATATGACGACTGCCGAGATCGCAAAAACGCTCGGCATACGCGAAGGGACGGTGCGCAGCCGCCTGTCCCGCGCGCGAAACCGTCTGCGCACGCTGCTGGAGGAGGAATGAGATATGACGTTTGACGAAAAGCTCAAAGCGCGCGCACAGCGCGAGAACAGCCCTGTTCCCGCAGGCTTTGACGAGCGCATGGACGCGCTCTTGCACGACCTGCCGGAGCAGATAACTCCCATCAAAAAGCGCCGCGCACCGCGCACCGCCGTCTGTATCGGCATTGCCGCGGCGCTGGTGGTTGGTGCGGCGGCCGCAGCACCGACCGTGCTGGAAATGGCACGCAACGCCATCGGCTACTTTACGCAAAACAGCGGCTCGGAGTATGCGGAATATCAGGGCAAGTATGAGAAATATAACGCCGCCGTCGGCATGAGCGACACCAACGGCGACCAGACGCTGACCATCGACAACCTTGCCGTGGACGACAGCTATATGCTGGTGTTCTACACGCTCAAAAGCAAAACGCCGATCGAGCTGGCAAGCAGTGAGCATTCATCGCTCTCCACCCGCATCAACTGGACCGCACCCACCTTCTTTGCACAGGTCAACGGCAAACAGCTCGACACAACCGGCGCAATTGAAAACGAAGCGACCATCCCGGACGAATACACGCTGACCGGCGTACACCGCATCGTGCTGAAAGAGGCGCTGCCCGATCAGTTTGATCTTTTGCTTTATGACGGCGGCTCGAGCGATATCAATGACGCGAACTTCCAGTTTGCGATGTCGGTTGATAAAAGCGCGGTCGCGGTCGAGACGCTGACCGTGGAGCCCAAGCTGGATTTTACGGTCGAGTACGATGATACGGATGCAGATGGTCACACCAATCCCATCCGCTACACGCCGCGCATTGAGCGCGTGTCCATCTCGCCGTTCGGCTCGACCATCACGCTGAGCGAACAGGCGGAGGCTCCAATGACCAATTTTGTCCTGCGCGACGACAAGGGCAACTACCTGCCGGTGATCTCGAACGGCTTCGTCGGCAGCAGCATCGGCCGCGCGTCCAACAGCTTCGAGTTCCTCGGCGCAGGGATGGATACCCAGTCGGTCACGCTGATTCCCTGCATTGGCCCGTATCGCTCACACGAGGTCAAGGGTACGCTGGACAGCCTGCCGCTGACCGACGACTGCGCCAACGGCTATACGCTCGAAAGTCTGGACATCGGTGCGCACCGTGCGGTTGCGACCTTCTCGTCCCGCGGGCCGATCACCATCAGCAATATAGAGTTCTGGCTGCTCACCGCAGACGGCACCTCGCTCGACCGTCTGACCGACTGCTTCATGGATTTCCGCTATGACCGCGAAAATAGCCTGTGCATCACGACGGTCGAATACCCCGACGCAACACCTGAACAAATCGCACAGATTGCGGGCGTATCGTTCTATCAGCCGAATGATAATCTCGAATTGCTCGAAGATCAGGCGGTCACAATTGAACTGCAATAACGCAAAAAAACAGTCGGCTGAAAAGCCGACTGTTTTCTCTTATGCCACAGACTGGAACAAACTGGGGGTCTGCTCTTGTTGCTGCTGCTGATACATCTGGGCTGCTTTCTCCGCTCTGGTGGTGGTACGGGTCGTGCCGCCGGAGACGTAAACCTTGCCGCACTCGGGGCAGATTGCGGTGTGAATCGTGACCGACTGGCTGACTACTTCCCTACCTTCCTGTTGCGCCTTGGACTGCTCCCGGCTTACATGCTCCTGCTCATGGCCGCGAACAGCGGAAGCCGCCGCTTCAGGGGCAATATTGGTTGGCGTTTTGAACGAAACGCCGGGGTCATTCGAGCCATCCTGATATTTGCGCTCCTTACAGGTCTGGCACTCGCCTTCTTCCATGACCTCCTGCGCAGACTTGGTTTCCGCTACCGCCTGTCCTTCCGCCGCAGCCGCATCCCCAGATGCCGCCTGTCCGGTTCCATCCGCATACTGAATACGGCCTCGAACAGCCCACTCTACCGGGTCTACGCCCTCCCGCTGGAACGGAAGCTGAGCCCCTGCCTGCTCCGGTACTGCCTGCGCTGTATCCGGCCGCACCGAGGCCACTGCCGGCACAGGGGAGACCGCCGTGGTTTGGGCAGGCTGAACGGAACCGATTGGCGCCATACTGCGCGCACCAACTGCCCGTTCCAGATAAGCGGACCCATACGCATTGCTCCTGCCGAATCCTCCTACATTCCAACCAAACATCTTTCTCACCCTTTCCGTACATCAATTTTTGTACTATCAGTTTACCTTATTTTTCCGAAATTCTCAAGCGTAATCTGCACAAAAAGGAAAAATGTTTTGCCCATGGCAAGCGTCTGTCACGACCTGCCGAAACGAAACCGGAGCCGCGTCCCTGCGGACATGTTTTTTCACCCCAGACGTATCCATACGGGTCAAATGTTGGGTTTGCAATTGACATCGCGCCGCTCTTTTGAGGACATGCAAACCGCTTCCTGAAAGTTCCCGATACAGTCGCTAAAATTTTGTAAAAGAAAATCAAAAAATCTGTTGACAAAATGCGCAATCATTGGTATACTATTTAAGCGTCAGAAAGCCCGCGGGTGTAGTTCAATGGTAGAATGTCAGCCTTCCAAGCTGAACACGTGGGTTCGATTCCCATCACCCGCTCCACTTTTTTTCAGGCATCGGGTTGCCGGAATTGATATGCGCCAGTAGCTCAGCCGGATAGAGCAACTGCCTTCTAAGCAGTAGGCCGGGGGTTCGAATCCCTCCTGGCGTGCCAAATTCCCGCTGGTGAAACAGAATATGGTGGGTATAGCTCAGTTGGTTAGAGCATCGGATTGTGGTTCCGAGGGTCGAGGGTTCGAGTCCCTTTACCCACCCCATATGACCCTATGACGCGCTGCCTACCGCAGCGCGTTATGCTTAGGGTACGGTCTGTTTTTAGATTCAACGGATACAGGGGCGTCGCCAAGCGGTAAGGCATCGGCCTTTGACGCCGACATTCGCTGGTTCGAATCCAGCCGTCCCTGCCATTTTGTTCCGCGCAAATCCGGCATCCATGACACAACCAAATATGACCCAGTAGCTCAGTCGGCAGAGCACCTGCCTTTTAAGCAGGGTGTCCGGGGTTCGAATCCCCGCTGGGTCACCAACATTTAAGCCATAAAGTCATTGACTTTGTGGCTTTTTTGTTTGTTTTTACAACGAATACAAGAAAAACCCTCTCTTGCCCACATAGAGCAAAAGAGGGTTTTATGCGGTATTTTGGGGTGTTTGGTGTGTCACCTAATTCCCTACTTATTTCACGGTGGCAGCCAGCTTCTTCACCAGATCGTCGCCGTATTAGTACTGGCGCAGATAGGCAATCGTCTTTTCTTCCAGCCCGCACTTCGCTTGCAGCGTGTCGATTGCCGCCTGCACCTCGCTGTCCGCATCCGACACAGCTGCGCGCGTTTGCGGCGCAACGATGCCCGGCACTTTCGTATTGGCGTCATACGTCACGCCGTACCCCGCCTGCGCCAAATCTGCCAGCTGAACATAATTATAGCCCGATTTCTCAATTACGTCGCAAGTGTAGTTCTTGCCGTCAATGCAGACAGTTTTCTTTTCGACCACTTCGTCGTCCTCCTTCTGAACCGTTTTGCCAAAGCCCTCCGCTACGCCGTCCGCAATTGCATGCGCGATGGCGTAAAACTTCGCCTTGTATAGCTTCATATCATCCGCGTCGTCCACAAAGCACGTCTCAATCAGCGCATGGCTGATGCCCTTGCGGTGCACGGTATTCATCACCAGCAAATCGCCGCGCCGCTTGACACCCCGGCTGGTAAAGCCCAGTGCCGCGATGCGGCGGCAGATTGCCTGCTCCACCGTGATGCCGGTCTCCCCGGTATGCACCAGCACCTCCACGCCCGTGGTTTTGCCGTTGCCCGTGGGGTCGTTTGCCGCCGCGTTGAGGTGCAGCTCGATCACATAGCCCACCCCGGACAGCGGCAGGCTGCCGCCGTTCTTCAGCACCTTGTATGCGTCGTTTTTCTGGTCGTACATCACGACCTCAAAGCCGTAATTTCGCAACAGCGGCGCAACGGCGGTCGCCATGCGGCGCGTCTCGACGGCTTCCGTGTAACCGCAGCCGACCGCGCCCGAATCATAGGGGCTGCCACCGTGCCCTGCAATCAGTAAAATTTTCATACGCACTCCTTCCCGGGGCAAACAAAACGCCCCACCTTGACTTTGGCGGGACGCGTGGTATAATATCTTATACAAGGGGCGCTGTCGGCAGACGGCTGACCCTAAGATTTGACTACAAAGTAGCCGCTATCTCTTGGTCGGAGGGGCGGCTACTTTGCATATATGACAAAAATATGTAGCAAAACTGCTGCACATATGAAAATTCTAATGAATTTCATGTCCATATGCACCACCTCCTTTTTACAGGAGAGTGGTCAACCGCCCGCCGCTGGGAACGACAGCGCCCGACATATTATATCATCGCGCGCCGCGCTGTGTCAATTTGCCGCCTTTGGGCGGCTTTTTCATTTGTTGGAGTACAATACATCCTGGACAGTTGAATAAAAAAGGATGAAGGATAGGGCCTCATCGGTTAAAGTTGAGTTGCGACACTTAACTTGACGAGAGGGGGCCATATCC